>JADEWQ010000177.1 GCA_015207585.1 Pleurocapsales cyanobacterium LEGE 06147
CCTAGGGGGTAGGGCTTGAATCAGTTTTTACTCTCACCTACATGGTTATCAAGTTGTCAAGGTTCACAACCTTGCGGCTAATCCCCCAACCCTTTTCAGGGTTTGGTTTCTAGCCAACGAATCGCACTCCCGGACGAAAACCATAGGAGTTGCCCTCAAAGCGGGCTTCCCATTCAGGTTCCAGCGCCAGCTTAACTAACGCTTGCAAGGCTCGGTCATATATTGTCGGAATGCCCAGAGGACGCTTTTCATCTCTTCCAGGTTTGGGTATCCAAACCCGTCGGGTTGGCGTTGCCTTCGTACCCAGTTTTAGTTGGGCAATCAGGGAGAGCCGTTGCCGAGGTGTGAGGGCTTTAACCCCGTCCACGCCAGCCGTCTTCTTCCCCTGATTGTCCTGGGTCACTCGTCGGACGGCAAGACTTCTTGCTGACCAGGACTTCATCAGTGTTTTCTGGAGTCGGCGAACTGTTTTGACATCACCACGTTGTGAGGCTTTGAATATGCGCTTTTGCAGCTTAAACACTCGACGTTCCAGCTTGCGCCAGTCGAGCGATTGCCATTCTACCGTAGTCTTGAAACTCGTTTTAGACATATTGACTGTTACTTGTACCTATTCATTCCAAATCACCGTGAGTCCGTCAGCATATCCTGGGCATTACCCCAGGCATTCGCTTCTGACTCGATCCTTCCCCCGCCCATCATGCGGTTGGAACCTACTCAGATATTCGACCTTCTGAGAGATAAACGGGGGTTACTTCGTTCCTGATAGCCATTGATTGAACCTTTAGAGTGATGCTCTCCACCGGGTTTAACGGAAGTGCTTGCTGGTCACGGCGATACTTGCCAGCTCCTTATCCTTTGCCTTTTGGCTCCAGCGTGGTCAACCTAGTTTCGCTGGTTCAAGATAACGATGGTTCAAACGCATCTTTGCTTTCGCTACTCATGGGTTCCTGCTAACGGGATTTCCGGTTAGGTTACCAGATTACCGTCTTTAGCCCCGCTTCACGGATTGAGGTCCAGTCTCTACCGTGGGGGTCGTGCTTTCACCGCTGCACCTGCGGGGTCGGACTTGCCAAATGCCATGATCTTTTATTTAACGACCGTGTGGCTCCGGTCAAAGGAATTTATCGGCTCACCGACATGGCTATCAAGTTGTCAAGGTTCTATCACCTTGCGGCTAATCCTCCAAGTCCCCTTTTACGGGACTGGTTTCTAGCCAACGAATCGCACATTGCCCTTTTTATCGTAGGTGTTTGTCGTTGAAGAACGAAAATCGATGTTGCCATCTGCACCGTCATCAGATTCAAAAATACTAGTTAGTTGATTGCCCTGTTTATCGTAAGTGTAAGTGTTTGTGGTTAAATAACGAGAATCGATATTGCCATCTGCATCGTTATCAATGTTTGTTGTAATGGTACTTAAACAAAAATTATGCCCAAACAAAGCCTAAACTAGCTTTATAAGCTACGAATACGTCACGATTTTGGTTCAGCCATTCGACAAAACGATAAGATATAGCTGTACGAAATGCTTCTAATGCTTCAGGAAATGTATCCAAAGGTGCGGAATGCACTGCCGCTTTCCAGCTTGAATTGAATTCAAGCTGGGTCGGCAGTTTATTTGCCCAACGTCGTCTTAAACCTCCAGTTAACTTATGCCAAAGAACGGACAGCTCACGGTTCTGAGGTTTCCTCAGAACCCGTGTCCTCATAAAAGTATAGGCACAAAAAACTAGAATGAAATGTCTTTCTAAACTCTTGTTATCTCTAACTTGATATTCTTTTAATCCTAACCATCCCTTGGCTTCTCGATAGAAAACTTCTACCCAGTTTCTCTGAGCATAAGTGTCAACTATCCATTGCTCTGTCACTATTTCTCCTCCAACATTGGTCATTAAGTAGTCAAGATCTTCAGCATCTTCAAAGACTGGTGCACTCATGACGATAGCTATTTTTCTTTGACCTTCTAGCTTGGATATTTCTGCTTCTACGATTGCTACCCACACAGTTCTGGGTTTTTCACCATGGATTTGAATCTCCTTAAATTCCTCATCAGATAACCATTGGGCATATTCATCTATTCTGATTTTTTCTAATTCTTTTGATGGGGTTTTAACTAAAATATTGCGATTTTTAGCTATTCCTCCTATATACTTGAATTTCTTTGTTTCTAGTTCAAGTAAAAAAGATGTGTTGTTACCATAGGATGAATCTATTAATACTATTCCTGGTCGATATCCCCGCTTCAAACTTTAATCGATTAATGCCAAGGCTAAGGTAGGTTTTTTCTTAAATTCTCGGTCTTTCTTTCCTTCGGGCAACGAATTACCATGTTGATATAATTCTATGTCTAAAGGTAAGCTTTTTTTGCCATCGTATAGATGAGTTGTTACCACGACATTTCCATTATCTGTTTTCCCAATTTCCCCGAGATATTGACGACCTACTCCTTACCACTTTTCCTCTGCCCAGAGTCATCAACAATTAGACTAAATCCCCTACTGATTCTCGTTTGATTACACTTGTTCATCGCTTCTAAACGACGTTCATTTATCTGGTCCGCCGACCAAGTCGCTTCAGTTAAGAAGCGGATGCGCCGCCTCGGAGGAAACCTCCGAATTTAGGCGCACCAAGGGTGTAATTTGTGATATATGACCTCTACTGCGTCTTTAGCCATTTGAGAGACATTTTTTCGCTCACTTTCTCGAAGTCAACGCAGCTGCTGGAGCTTGCATCCAGCAGAACGTTGACCCAATAATCCCCCTAGATAATGTCTAAACTCCCTTTTTTGTGCTTTAGTTCTCAGTAAATCATCAAACTTTTTACACCATCTATCGAAGCAGGAAGGCATGGCTACGGGAGTGGTTTCTTTCATGACCGCGAGCGCTATTAATGATAATGTTAAAGTCAATCAGCAAAAGCATTCTATCTTATTTTGACTATCAAAATTGTTTAAGTACCGGTAATGATTTGAGTAGAGGTTTTCATATTTTTTCACCCTTCCGATTAATCCAATCAGTTTTTTGAGTTTCTGTAATGATTTCTCTTTAAAGAACAAATTTTTAAATGTTTTTAATTTTGCTATTTACATTGTTTGCGCACGAGCAAACCACTCAGAATAAACTTTTGAAAAGTTCATCCTTACATTAATAAAATCATCCCAGAAATCGTAAATAATTGCCTTGCTTATTAGCAACCGTAGTATAATACAACAGTTCAAAACTATATTTTATGAAGATTTGGTAAATATAATTTTCCCTTTTATGATACAAAACTTAATTGACTTTATCGGTATTTGTCACCAATTAGGTAGCGTAATAAAAGTTCTGAAAATAACTAAATTTCTTTTCTCTTATTATTCATTACTTATTAGGGCAATCAAGAACAGGACTATTCAATAAAAAAAATTTAGTGGAATTGAAATCAGCGAACTTATTCTGGAGAAAGGTTCATGGCTTGTCGTCATTTGATGGTGCGTAAAAAAAGTGTAGGATAGCTGATTAACTCTTTCTAAGAACAAGATGCTGTCTCGGCTTCGCCGAGTGCTGCCGCACCGCTAATTCCTCTCTCAATAGTTAGGAAACGCATCTCAATTTTCAATCAAAAGGATGAAAAATCATCAGAAAGTTTAGATAAATATTCTAGCAAATCAAGTCTCCCCAGTACAAAAAAGCGCAAACAAGGATACGCTGCAGATTATATCGAATGTAAACCCATTAAACGCAGTGGGAAGGAATACCCACAGTATTGGTATCATTATGAGTTTGGGCGGGAAGGCGGTGCGGCAGCACCCGCAAAGCGGGATCGCTGCTAGTAACTCAGTCCTAGTTCTTGGTGAAGCGGGAACGGGAACGGGCGAACTAGCCAAGGCTCTTTCAGCGAGAGGTTCGCTCCCTTCGTTGCGGTCAGCTTCGCTGCGCCAAGGGCGATCGCTACTTATAAAGGAAGTTTGAAAAAGTTTTTCCAAGCGATCTTGAAGAGATCTGCTGCGCAGACCGCGCAGTGCCAGCGAAGCCGATCGCCTTCCAACTGCAAATCCCCACTGAGGATGAAAACGATAAGTCTCTAACGGTCGATGCTCTCAAGGAAGAGATTTTAGTTAACTGTGGCGAGGACACCTTATTAATACTCCCCGAAGCTAAGAGGTTAACTACCAGTATCAGATATTGGTTGGAAGACGCGCTCGGTGCTGGGGTTAGAGTCGTCTGCTTTGCCGTGGCTAATCCCGGTAGGGATATTTTTCTGGAGATGTTAGAGATTGAGTTGGAGTTGCCAAGCGCGCTGCCGAAGGCAGATCCGCTTTGCGGATCGCCATATCAGGGAGGTGATGGAAGCAGAAGCACAACGGCAGGGGTTAAACCCGAGTAAATCCAGATTAGCTGAACTTCAGCCACTAGCCCGTGAGGGGTTCGGGGAGCTATAGTCCCCGCTCTGTATGGGTAGCATCAGAGTCGGTGGTACATGGATTCCCCGCGCCAATGTGCGAGGTTCGATGCCTCGTAGATTGGCAACCTGCTTGGTTCTGCACGTATTTGATGAGAACATTAAGAGGTGCGTCGCCACAAGAATCTATTGAATACCCCTCTGTCCAGAATACCTTTTTTGTTCCATAGGTCGCTCTTATCTCCGACTCGAACTCTTCTCGAATTTTCCTGCTGGTAACGCTTTTAAGGTTGTTAATAAATTTGCTGAGTTGAATTTGTGGAAAATAGCGAAACACGATATGAACGTGATTTGGTTCGCCATTAAATTCGACCAGCTCGCAGTGCCACTTGACACAAAGTTCTCGAACCAGTTCTCCTAAGCGAGTAAGTATGGGCTGAGTAATAAGATTATGCCGATACTTAGGCGTAAGGACTAAATGAGCGTAGAGTCGAGACACTCCACGCGACCTTGGTTTATAGTTCATTTTTGGCAATAAGCGTGTTACTATTATTGTATGCGAATTTCTTATCAGTACAAGCTCAGACCAACTAAGCAGCAAATCGGCGTGTTTGAGTCATGGCTCGACAAATTGCGCTGCCAGTATAACTATTTGTTGGAGCAGAGATTTGATTGGTGGGAGCAAAATAGATGCGCTATCAATGCCTGTCCGTTAATTTGTCATCTGCCAGAGCTAAAAGACAATCCCAGTTATTACGACCAGAAGAAGTCTTTGGTCAAACTAAAAGAGGATAGACCTTGGTATCAAGAGATTAACGCTCAAGTACTTCAAAATTGTGTCGAACGAGTACATAAAACTATGGAGCGATTTCTCAAAGGAGATAAAAACGGCAAACGCTCTGGACGACCAAGGTTCAAGGGAAAAGGACGCTATCGCAGCTTCACTTATCCTCAGCTAGGCAAAAATCCTATCAGTGGCAATCTAATCAATCTTTCTAAGATTGGCTGGGTCAAGATGATTGTTCATCGCCCTCTGCCCGAAGGGTTTGTCTTGAAGACGGCAACCGTTAGCAAAAAAGCAGATGGCTGGTACATTTCTTTGAGCCGGCAAGACAAGTCAGTTCCCGACTTCATCTCAGAGGTTGTACCAACAAAAGACAATAGCATTGGCGTAGATTTGGGCTTAGAGAAAATCGTTTCCACTTCAACTCATGAGTCAGTAGCGCCGCCGAAGCATTTTCGCATTGCCGAACAAAAGCTAAGTAAGCTACAGCGTCGAGTGGCAAGTAAGCCAAAACGAAGTAAGGCGCGAGCTATCCTTAACAGAAAAATAGCCAAGCTTCATCAAAAAATAGCCAGACAGAGAAAACAGTTTCACTTCGAGACGGTTAAGTGGCTATTGTCTAAGGCTGAAGTAGTTTTTATCGAAGACTTGCAAGTCAAGAATATGTTAAGACGTTGTAAGCCAAAGCAGGATGAAAACGGTAAATATTTGCCAAACGGTCAAAGTCGAAAGGTGGGTTTGAACAAGAGCTTTGCCGATGCAGGGCTAAGTCAATTTGTAGATCTACTCTCCTACAAAGCTGAAAAAGCTGGTTTGAAAGTAATCAAGGTTGACCCCAAGGGAACGTCGCAATACTGCTCTTCCTGCTTAAATCGTGTTTCTAAAGAGCTGTCCGACCGTTGGCACTGCTGTTATTATTGCGGTTTAATTCTCGACAGGGATGTCAACAGTGCGATTTTGATTCAAAAAGTGGGGATGGGCATCGCCTCACTTAAAAACGCTTGTTCTGCGAGTACCAGGGCGAGAAGCCAGCGTTGTACTGCCTAAGCAGTCAACGTCTGGAGTTATGTCACCAGGTAGAAATTCGATGTTAGCTCGAAAGATTATCAGGAATGAAAAGCTAGGACTGAAACAGGATAAACCAGAACACACTCAGTACGTGGTAATTATGCCGATTATTATTGCTGCTTTGTTTAGTTTTGCCGTAGTTCGGTTTATTGGTTTGGGTACTAATAATAAAATAAATAGTTGGAAGGAAATTACTAGGGTTAGTGTATTTAAACAGGGTTAATCAAACATACTGAACCGGGTTTTCTTTTCTTATTCCGTTAACCTGACAATACCACCTTTCCTCTTCTTTAAAATGGATAAAGTCGAGCTTAGGTTATCGGGTACCCTAACTTACTCATCATCGGTTCTATACTTTCGAGGACTCTATTGATTTTTTTTGGATTCTTAGACTTCCATTTTTCAGGCTTAGGTGATGAGATAGTCGTTTTACTATTGGGATTTTTATTCAGATAGCTTAAGCATGTATCAGAAATGTCTATACTAGCATGCTTAGAAATCTTCTTTAATACGAGCATTGGGTTATCTCTCAAATCCTCATATTTAATCCTCAAATAATTAGGATTTGTTCGATCTTTAAAGCTAGAAAGTACACATTGATTATGCATAATCCAGCTCCATGCGCAAATTTCTTCTATTGGTTTCTCGATCTGTTCATGCCATTCTGGCGGCATTGGATATGACCAGTGATTTATACTAGCAGGCTTAGAAATAACAGCATTGACATTGACGAATCTATCCCAACCCTCAATCATTGAAGAAACATTCGCTCTCCCGTCACGAACTAAGTGAATAAATATAGCATCAGGAAATAAGAGATTAATTGCTTCTACATGAAAACAGTTACTAATTGTTTTCTCTACATAACAAGAAATTGGTTTTCTGGAAATGAAGTTTTCTAAAATGGGCTTTACCCTAAAGTTTTTTCGATCAAAAACAATTTTCAGGGCAAGTAAAGATTTAAAATTATTTAACCGTTCATCAGAACAGTCTTCCAGTGAAATGTATTCTGATTTTGTACTCATTTCATGAGGTGGAAAAGCTCTAAGCCATAATGGAGTGTTTTCCGTAGCGAAAGAATATGAATATGACATTCGTCGAACTAATTCATATAAATAGGTTGAGCCTGAACGAGGAGCAGCTAAGATAAAAATAGGTGTTTTAAATCTGGGAACAACACTCCTTAATAATCCTTGAAAACCATTATTTCTTCTTTGATTGACAAATAAAGAAGTGAATCTATCCATTTAAGCTCGGCTTGAACCTATGCTTGTAAATACCTTAGATCCGAATTTTTTCACAAAAAAATAAAAACAATGGTATAAAACAAGACTTGGAAGGTTTCTAAATTTAGAAGAGATTTAATCAAGCTCAAAATACTATGAATATGAAGGCATTATCACCTCCAAAACTTGTTCTGTAGATTTCCCTTGAAGCAATAAGCTTTTGTCTTGCTATGAGATCGTCATTTAGGTATTCGACTTCATCTCCTTGAGTGCGATCTCGCCGAAGGCGAGGCACTGCGCGATCGCCAATCTCAAGATATGTCACGTTCCCTTCTGAGCGATTGACAAGTTGATGGGCTATACCTGTACCTGCCTTAAAACCATAACAGTCACCAGGATGCAAAACGAATTCTTCTTTTCCGAGAACCAGAGTTGGAGTTCCTTCCAGTATTAAGATGAATTCATCCTGCTTCGAGTGATTGTGAGCAAGAGCAGAAATTGCGCCTGGATTTAGATGAGTTAAATTGACTCCAAAGTTAGTCAGTCCGAAATACTCGCCAAGTTTTCGTTTTAATCTTCCTTTGACAAGTGCAGCATAAGGCTCTGGATATATAGTCTTACCCATTGTTGCTGGAATTGATTTTGCCGAAATCGGTGATGGCACGAGCGAGCTACTCCTATTCGTCATCTAATTACTATGGCTACTTAATTGTATTTCTAGTGAGTCAAATAACTGACGATTCATAACTTTTAACCCAAAACTGGTAACTGATAACTTTTGTACGGGGCCGGAAAGCCCCTACGGATTATGATAGCAATTACCCACGCCATAATCGCCACTGCTGGAACATCCCTAATACTCGGCACTGCTGACCCCTTACCCTTGGGTTTAGCCATCCTCGGTTCGCAGCTTCCCGACCTCGGCACCACTGAAAGCACCATCGGTAAAATCTTCTTCCCGATTAGTAGTTGGATAGAAGATAGGTTTCCTCATCGCTCGATTACTCATTCTCTGTTGGCTACTGGTGTTATTGCTGTTGTCAGTTTATTGCTAGGTCACTTTTTACTCTTGGATATCAAGATAGCAGCAGCACTTCCTCTAGGTCATCTTCTCTCTTGTTTCTCCGATACCTTCACCAAACAGGGAGTGCAGTTGTTTTATCCCGTTCCCGCCTGGGCAGTTAGTGTGAGTAATCCTCGCCGCAGACTGAAAACTGGTGGTGAGTCGCGAACTGTGGGTGTTAGCTGACGCGGTTGTTGCTCTTATTCTTGGTATTTACTTTGCTACTGGTGGAGGGATATCCCAGAAAGTCTCACAGAACTTAGGCTTAAAAGATGGCATCGTGCAGGTTTATAACTCCAAAGCAGCTACTAATCACGTCTATGCAAATATCAAGGGAGTTTGGGTAAGCGATCTCGAAGAGATCCGCTAGTCTTCGACGCTCTTCGAGATCGCGGTGCGCACTAATGCAGAAGGCATTGACCCAGATGAATGTGCAACTACACCAAGTCGTCAGCGACTTAACTGGTACAACTGGCATGGCAATTATCCGAGCGATTGTGGCAGGAGAACATAATCCTCAGACACTAGCT
>JADEWQ010000005.1 GCA_015207585.1 Pleurocapsales cyanobacterium LEGE 06147
GGCAGATGGTTTGTCTCTTTGTTGGTTGAGGACTATACCGTAGAAGTACTTCCACCGACAGATAAAAATGTCGGGTTGGATGCGGGAGTAACTAGTTTTCTCTGTACTAGCGATGGCGACAAGATAGCTAACCCAAAGCATTTTAATCGGCTGTACAAGAAACTTAAGATGGCGCAGAAGGAACTGAGTCGGAAAACCAAAGACTCTAACAACCGAGATCAAGCGCGACTTAAAGTAGCCAGGATACACGCCAAAATTAAAGATGCTCGGACTGACTTTCTGCATAAGTTGACTACCCGTTTGGTTAGAGAAAATAGCTTCATAGCTATCGAAGACCTCACGATTAGAAATATGGTTCGTAACCGCAAGCTGGCTCGTAGTATTAGCGATGCAGCTTGGGGAGAGATGTTTCGTCAACTTGAGTATAAGTGCGAGTGGTACGGGAGAAGATTGGTCAAGATAGACCGCTTCTACCCTAGTAGTAAGCGATGTATGAGATGCGGGTTTGTAGTCGATAAACTTCCGTTGGCTATTCGCAGTTGGGACTGTCCCAGTTGTAAGACCACAGGTATCGACCGCGACCTGAACGCAAGTAGAAACATTTTGGCGGCAGGGCTTGCCGTGTCTGTCTGTGGAGCGGACGTAAGAGCTGATAACCATAGTGTTAGAAGCCAGTGGCGAAATCCTCGTAAGGGAAGGAAGCAGAAACCTAAGTCGTGAGTCTTAGGAATCCCCCGCTACAATCTCTGATTTAGCGGCGGGAGGATGTCAAATCAATAACCAAGATGAATATAAGCGTGCCTTTACCGGTGCATTAGTGTTGGATGTTTTCAACATTATTGCAGTTTTTATCTTTTTGATTCTAGAGTTAATGTTTCGCGTATTATCTTGACCGGCTACACAATTAACTAATTTAGTAGTAGGAGTTGGAGCTCCCTCCTTATTTGACCCTCTTGATTATATAGTCGAGCCCATTGCTGAGTTTATTGTTGGCTTAACTCAAGAAACGGGTTGGCTGGTTCTAATTGTTGCTTTTACCCTGCTCTATTTTGCGCTTCAAAACCTTGTCAAACTTCTGAGAAGTTTACTCGACAAAGATTTAGAAGGAAAGGTTAGAAAATATCTATTTGGTTCGGCATGGCAAGCGATGTTATTTGGCTTTTTGATCACCACTGCCGTTCAAAGTTCTAGTATTACTACATCAGTTGTTATACCAATTATTGCTCTTGGTGTTGTCGTAGCAATACAGGCTTTACCTTACTTTTTAGGAGCAAATGTCGGCACTTCCACAACCGCTTTAATTGCAGCGATGTCTCTAGCAAGTGATGGAAGTCCAGATGGTATTGCTTCTTTAAATGTGACGTTCGTACACATGGTTCTGGAATTTTTTGCGATCGCCTTGCTATTTCCAATTCGGAAAGTTCGAAACATGTTTATTTGGTTGGCAGAAAAGGGTGCAGATATCCTTACTCGTGGACGAGTAACTGCCATTGTTTATGTTGCAATTATTTTCTATCTTTTACCTTTTGGTGTAGTTATGCTAACTCAAGATTGGCAAGTTGCAACAGATTACGAGCCTGTTGTCCCTCCAGAAGTAGAACAATTAGAAGCAGAAGAGGCAGAGGCAGTAGAGGATAATGGTGATGCAACTGACATTCTAGAAGAAGCAGATACAGAGACGGACAATGGAGACAATAATAATGATGGATGATGGCAATCAATAGTCAGAAAAAAGATGTTTTTGACTACTTCAAACATCCTAGAAATAGAAGTAATATTAACGAAGTAGCCTTTATCTAAGATACATTTTTATTACCAGAGTTTTATATATATATTAAGTGACAAATAGTCGATACCGTTTTGATTTAATTGCGTTCAAAAACTTAATTTACCATTATTTCTCTACAAAATCCTTTGCCTCCTTGGCGACGGACTTTAATGGAGCGAAATAATTCATTTCTCAGTTCTCGTCTTTACGTGATGCTTTAAAAATCTAATTCGGTATAAGCAGTTCAGTTGTTTCAACTAGTTTATAATGTTGTATAGCATGATTTTAAGAGAAAAAGTGTATCTGAGAAAGCTTTCAAAAATAAGAATTTTCTCATCAATCATTTATTTCCTTTCATAAAGAGTTAATTAAAGCTTTATTAGCAGATGAGATAGTAGTAAGCAAAGATCGCATCTCAGACAGACTTAGCGATCGCTACTTACCTACTAACCGAAAGCAGAAAGGAAGAAGAAAGATGAGACTGATGGTTTATTCTCATGATTCGTTCGGTCTCGGTAACATTCGTCGAATCTTAGCTATTTGTAAACATCTTTTGGCTACTATCCCAGAACTGTCTATTCTAATCATTTCTGGTTCGCCGATGATCCACAGCTTTCGGCTACCGCAAAGGCTGGACTATATTAAATTACCTTGTTTGGGACGCGATCGCTTGGGCAAATTGGCAGCTAAATATTTAACTACAGATGTAGCAGAAACTGTACGGTTGCGTTCAAACTTAATTAAAACGGCAGTAGTCAATTTTCAGCCAGATTTACTTTTAGTTGATAAAAAACCTTATGGTTTATTAGGAGAATTAAAAGAAACTCTAGAGTATCTCAAAACTATTCTGCCAGAAACTAAACTTGCTTTGCTTTTGAGAGATATTTTAGATAGTCCTGAAGTCACCATCAAAGATTGGCAAGAACAAGGCTATGATCGAGCAGTTCAACATTATTACGATCGCGTTTTAATTGTCGGCATGCCGGAAATTTTCGATCCTATTAAAGAATATCAATTTCCTCAAATTGTGTCAGAGAAAGTACGCTTTTGTGGTTATATTCGCAAGCAGCCAGCATTTAAATCCTCTCAACAAGTACGTCAGGAATTGCAAATTGGAACCGAAGAAAAGTTGGTTTTGGTTACTCCTGGTGGCGGAGAAGATGGTTACTGTTTAGTCAAAACTTATCTTGATAGTTTAGAACTATTACAAAATGGCTACAAAGTTAAAAGTTTAATTATTTCTGGTCCGGAAATGCCCGAATCCGAACGGAAAATTTTGTTGGAAATGACTAAGAATTATCCTGGGGCGATCGCTAAAGAGTTTACTGAAGACTTAATGAGTTATATGGCAGCTTCGGATTTGGTGATTTCTATGGGAGGCTATAACACGATTACCGAAATTCTTTCTCTCAGTAAAAAAGCTGTTGTCGTGCCTCGTATTCAGCCTGTTTCCGAACAATTAATTCGGGCAAATAAAATGTCCGAACTTGGTTTATTTGTTACTATCCATCCCCGCGAGCTAACTTCTAAAAATTTATTTAGAGCTATTTCTCAACAATTAAATAGTAACAATTTAGTTTCACCATTATTATTAAGTATTAATTTAAATGGTTTGACTTATATTGCTGAGGAAATATACCAATTATTATTCACTAAAAATAAATTAAGCACGATCTGTAATTATCAAAAGAACTTTTATGAACTAAGTTTAGCTGTTTAGCAACCAACTCAAAAAAATTATAATTTATTAGGAGTTAAAAATGTCTGGTAAAGTAATGTTTTACTGCCAACATATATTAGGTATAGGACACTTAGTTCGTAGCCTAGAAATAGTTCGCGGTCTGGTTTCAGAATTTCAAGTTTGCTTTATTAATGGCGGCGCAAAGATAGCAAATTTTCAGCCGCCAAGAGGCATTGAAATTATCGATATTTCAGCGATTGAAACAGATCCGGAATTTCAAGAATTAAAACCCGTCGATCGCTCTTTAAGTTTAGAGCAAGTAAAAGAAATTAGACGAGAAAAACTGCTAAATATTTTTGCTAAATTTCAGCCAGATATTTTAATTGTAGAACTGTTTCCTTTTGGAAGAAGAAGATTTTCTTTTGAATTAATTCCTTTATTAGAAAAAGCTAAAGCAGCAGAAACAAAAATAGTTTCTAGTTTGCGGGATATTCTTGTTACTAAACAAGAACGACAGCGTCATGAAGAAAAAGTTTGTCGCTTGATAAATAAGTATTTCGATCTATTACTGATTCACGGCGATCCTAGTTTAGTAAAGCTAGAAGAAAGTTTTTCTCGCATTCAAGATTTAAATTGTCCGGTATATTATACGGGTTATGTTACTCAAAAACTACCAAAAGCTAATCAAATAAGTATTAAAAAGCCGTTAATTGTAGTAAGCGTTGGTGGAGGAAGATTTGGACACGACTTACTTGAATGCGTAGTGAAAACTGCACCAATTTTAGAAGAAAAAATCCCTCACTATATTCAAATGTTTACAGGTCCATTTATATCAGAAGAGATATTCGAGCGATTACAGAATTTAGCAGCCGGAAAAAATAATATCGCTATCAATGTTTATACCCCCGATCTACTGAGTTACATGCAACAAGCAGATTTATCTATCAGTATGTCTGGTTATAACACCACGATGAATATTTTAAATACTGGAGTAAAAGCAATGATGATGGCTTTTCGAGGCAATGGCGATCGCGAACAAGAAATTCGCGCCAATAAGTTAGAAAAATTAAACAGAATTAAAGTAATTCATGCAGAAGATTTACAACCAGAAAAATTTGCTAATAAAATAATCACCTATCTTCAGGAAGAACCAAATCAACTCCAATTAGACTTTACAGGAGTAGAAAAAACTGCTTATTATCTACGTCAATTAGTTCAAAAACCAGCAGTAGCAGTTTAAAAAAAAATTATTAAATTATAGTCATGCGTGTTTGTGTCATAGGTACGGGATATATCGGCTTAGTAACTAGTGCAGCCTTAGCACAGCTAGGACATCAGGTAATTTATATAAACGAAAATGCAACCGAAATCGAACAGATACAGTTAAAAAAACTCCTCATTAACGAGCCAGAATTAGAAGAAGCTTTACATCTAGAAAAGGGTGTAGGTAGATTAGAATTTAGCAGTAATTTAAACGTAGGAGTGGCTAATAGCCAAATAATCTTTATTGCTGTCGACTCTTTTCTGCTAAATACGACAAAAGATGATACGAGTCATATAGATCGTATAGAAGCAATAGCCAAGAAAATTGGCGTTAGTATTAGCGGAGAATATAAAGTCATTGTCAATAAATCTATTCCTTATTTCGGGATCGGAAATTGGATACGGGAGATTATCGATGAGGAAATTAATAAGCGCAAACTAGAATTTACTCCAGAATTTGATGTAATTGATAGTTCAGGTTTATTAGAAAATAATTTGATTTTTAATAATATTAATAATGCTATCTTCTTTACTTTAGAAAGCAATAATCAAAGAGTAAATACAACTCTCAAGCAACTTGGTTATGCGAGCACAAATTATACAGAACCTACAACACCGTTCCCTTACCAAAATCAAAATTAATCTAATTAATAAGTACCAAAAATGAATAAAAAAGTTTGCCTGACAACTCAAGAATTTCCTCCCGATATCGGTGGTGTAGGTGAATCAGCTAAGCGCATTGCTCTGTTATTAAAAGAATTAGGCTATAAAGTTCACGTCGCAGTTTTTCGCGGGGTTTTTCGTCGTGAAAAACAACTAGCAGAAGCAGGGAAATTTAGACGTTCTTACTGTCAAATTAGCGAACAAGATGGTATTGTCGTTCATCGCCTTCAGCCAGCAGTCCGCTCGACAGTTGCTCGTACTCAAGATTATCTTGCCGATCTTTACGGTCAATTAACAAGTTTGCAACAAAAATATCAATTTGATTTGTTCCACGCTTTCTTTATTAATGAAACAGGTTTTTTAACTACTATGTTAGCCAAAGAAAATGGGTTACCCGCGATTAATAGCGTGCGCGGAGCAGATTTGCACAAACACATTTTCGATCCCAAGCAACAAGCTCAAATTGCTTGGACTCTAGAAAATTCAGCTTGGACTACTTTTGTTAGTAGAGATTTAATGAAGCGAGCTAGAATTTTTGTTCCATCAATTACAAGTAAATCATCTGCTTTTTGGAACTCAATTGTATCGATAGAATTTGATAAATTACCCACACCAAAATTAATTCATCAATTGCGAGGAACAGTAATCGCTTCAATTGGAAACTTTCGCGATAAAAAGGGTATAGAATATCTTCTCGACGCTTGCGAAAAACTACAAGCAGAAACTGAATTTACTCTGTTATTAATTGGTGATTTTGTTACCAAAGAAAAAGGTTATTGGGAACAAGAACTTAACCGTAGCAGTATAACCAATCAGATTGTTATTACAGGAATAATTAATCGTACAGAAGCCCTTGCTTACTTGCCTCATGTAGATATTTTTGCTATTCCTTCCCTTAATGATGGTTGTCCTAATGCTCTTCTAGAAGCGATGTTAGCAGGCAAAGCAATCGTCGGTACCCATACAGATGCTATTGGCGAAATTATCGAAGATGAAATTAATGGCTTATTAGTTAATCCTTATTCGAGCGAAGAATTATTTGCAGCCTTAAAAAAACTAATTGCTCGACCAACACTAAAACAACTATTAGGTCAAGCCGCCAAAGAAAAAGTCTTAGAACAACTCAACCCTTCCGTCGAGCAACAAAACTGGGCAAAAATATATCACCAAGTTTTAGAAACACCAACACATTCAATTACACAAATCGAAAGTCAAAACCATGCACTGAGCGATGCAAATGGATCAAAAGACATCGAGGAGAACAAGACAATAGGTTTGTTGGCTAGTAATTAATAACGTGCATCTAGTTTTATAAATAAGAATTTTATTGGCAGATTTTACGCTAAATTTGCCAAAAATAATAGGAGAAAATAGCAATGACACAACCAGAAGTTACTATCGTAGTCGTTCCCAGAGAAAGATTTAGCTACACTCGCCAATCTTTAGAAAGCATTTATCAAAATACCAAATATCCCTTCTCTTTAGTTTACGTTGATGGTAACTCCCCAGACCATATTCACAGCTACTTAAAAGAACAAGCCAAACAGAAAAAATTCCAATTAATCCGTACAGAATATTATCTATCCCCCAATCAAGCGAGAAACATTGGCTTGAGTCAAGTCCAAACCAAATATCTTGTCTTTATCGACAACGATGTTAACGTTGCGCCAGGCTGGCTAGAGAAATTAATACAATGTGCCGAAGAAACAGAAGCAGCCGTTGTCTGTCCTCTCGTTTGCATCGGTGAGGGACTGTCTCTGGAGGTTTCCTCCAGAGCTTGTACGCCCCGTCAAAAATTACACTCCAAAATTCATTTAGCAGGCGGCGAAGCACGAATTGTTCTGGAAATTAAAAATGAGCGCGCCAGACGCAAAGTCCATGAAAAACACTATTTCGTCAATCGTTCCGTTGCCGAAGTACAAGATCGACTGAAAAGGCGACAGTGCGAATTTGCTGAATTTCATTGCATGTTAGTCCGTATCGATATATTTGCCAAGACTGGATTGCTAGACGAGCAATTACTCAATACCAGAGAACACATCGACTTTTCTCTAACTCTCACCAATGCAGGAGAGAAAATTTACTGCGAACCAGAATCGGTAGTCACTTACGTACCGGGACCTCCCTTTGAGTGGTCGGATCTTCCCTTCTTTATGTTACGGTGGAGCGATCGCTGGGAACTATCGAGCCTCGAACATTTTTCTCAAAAATGGGATTTAACCAAAAAAGATAAGTACTTCAAAAAACGCTATCGACGCTTGGGACAACGCCGCCATCAAGCTTTTTTAAGACCCTTAGTACGTCGTCTCTCCTTCGGCAATTATTATCCTTGGTGGGAAAAAATACTCGTACCAATAGAACGAAAACTCAATCAATACATTATTAGCCGTTACGAGCAACAGCAACCCAAACAAGAGATAGTAGTTGCAAACTCTCAACCAGAAGATTTTCCAATAAAAGTATCTGTTCGCTAAATTTTGAATCTTGCGCGAAGACAAATAGATATAAAGCAGAGTAAATTATTCCTCTACAAAAGAATTTTTCCTTTTTGCCTTTTTAATTTTTACTTTTTACTTTCTTATGAGTCGTCGTCCTCACAATTTACAGCAAGCAATCTTTGGTCTTCAGCGCATCTTGCGTCATTTTTTGCCCGAAATTCGCCAACAAAGCCGCCTAATCTTTTTTGCTTTTCTCGCATTATTGGCAGAAACGGTATTTCGTCTGCTCGAACCTTGGCCCCTCAAATTTATCTTCGATGAAATTATTTTGACAGGATTTCAAGTAAAAGATACAGGCCTTCCCTTACTCAATAATCTCGACGGGATCGCTTTACTGACTATCTTGGTTGTTGCTTTGGTGGTATTTGCCTTTTTGAGGGGAGCGATGGCTTATGTAAGTACGGTGGGAATGGCGATCGCGGCTACTAGAATCTTAACCGAAATTCGCAGCAATTTATACGCTCACATTCAACGTCTCTGCCTCTCATTTCACAATAAAGCTAAAACAGGAGACTTAATTACCCGCGTTACCTACGATATCGACCGATTGGGGGAAGTTACGGTAATTGCAGCCTTACCTCTACTGACTAATGTCCTCACCATGATGGGAATGGTAGGAGTAATGTTCTGGCTCAATTTAGAACTGGCACTGATGGCTCTTACCATTTTCCCTCTCTTTGTCTTCTCGACAGTCAAAATGAGTACGCGCATTCAAAAAGTTGCCCGACAGCAACGTAAAAGAGAAGGCAGGATGGCAGCTACAGCAGCAGAAGCGATCGGTGCCATCAAAGTAGTTCAAGCTTTGTCTCTCCAGTCGCTGTTAGAAAAATCTTTTGCCAAACAAAATCAAAAAAGCCTCCAAGAAAGCGCGCGGACACAGAAGTTAAAAGCGGGACAAGAACGCACCGTCGAAATCCTGGTAGCTGTTGCTACTGCCTTAGTTCTTTGGCGCGGCGTGCAATTAGTAATGCAGGGGACAGTCACTCCCGGTGACCTCCTCGTCTTTATTACCTACCTCAAAGTAGCCTTCAAACCCATGCGGCAACTGGCAAAATACATCGGACAAATAGCCAAAGCTACTGCTTCGGGAGAACGTATTGTGGATCTGCTAGAAGTTGTTCCTCAAGTGCGTGACTTGCGAGGAGCATATCCCGCGCCTCCTTTTCAGGGTAAAGTTGAGTTTCGCCAAGTTACTTTCGCCTACGATCGCAAAACGAATATTTTACAAAACATCTCTTTTACCGCCGAACCGGGTCAAAGAATAGCCTTAGTCGGTGCTTCTGGTGGAGGTAAATCCACTCTAGTTAGTCTGCTATTGAGATTATACGACCCACAAGAAGGTCAAATTCTCATTGACGGACACGATCTGAGGGAATACACTCTCGATTCTCTCAGACAACAAATCAGTATCGTGCTGCAAGATAGCGTTCTCTTTGCCACAACAGTAAGAGACAATATTGCCTACGGTTGTCTGGATGCTACCGATACAGACATAGAAGCCGCTGCTCGTTTGGCTAATGCTCATGAGTTTATCATGGCAATGCCTCAAGGATACGATACGGTATTGGGAGAAAGAGGCACTACTCTTTCTGGCGGACAGAGACAAAGAATTGCGATCGCCCGTGCCGCTATCAGAAAAGCTCCTATTGTCATTCTCGACGAACCTACCGTAGGACTAGACAATCGTAGCGAACGCACCGTCACCGAAGCTCTCAACCGCTTAACTTACAACTGTACTACCTTTCTAATTACTCACGACCTTAAAAATGCCCGTTCGGCAGACCAAATTTTTTACATCGAAGACGGCAAAATTTTAGAACGGGGAACCCATGCCGAGTTAATTCACCTTGGCAAGCGATATGCTACACTCTACCAACTACAGGCGACGGTTGGCGATATTTCCCAAAACCAGAAAAATGGTCGTGGAATTGAAACTGAAACCTCAAACTCAATCTATAACTGAGCCCGTCGTGCATTTACATTGCAGATTATTGAGAAAACAAACCGTTAAACTCTCTGTGCGTCCCTGTGTCTCACTCTCTCCGCATCTTCTTCAGCCGTGTTCCCGCGTCAGTCATAATTAGTAAATTAAATGATTAACAACTTATCCCTGTCTCCTCCTGAAGAAAAAAAATCTTCAACCACCAGAGTAATCCTCGTGCGTCACGGACGCAGCAACTACAACGATTGGGGAAAATATCAAGGATGCAGCGACGAATCAATCTTGACCGAGAAAGGACGCAAGAGTGCTTATCAAACAGGGTTAGCTCTGCAAAAATTTACTTTTGATGCTATTTATACCAGCCCTCTGAAAAGAGTTCGGCAAACTACTGAAGAAATTATTGCTGCTCTTAATACTCTATCTAATAAACAGTTACCTTCAGTATTTATTGACGACAAATTAATAGAAATTAATATGTCAGTTTGGGAAGGTTTATTTTATGAAGATGTTAAAAAGAATTTTGCTGAAGATTACTGTCGCTGGAGAGAAAAACCTCATTTATTTTCTTTTCAACAAAATAATAAAAAACAAAAAGATAATACTGCTTATTTTCCACTCCTAGAATTATATGAAAGAGCAAAACAGTTTTGGCAAGAAATTTTAGCCAAACATCGCGGTCAAACTATTCTAATTGTCGCCCACGGTGGGACCAATCGTGCTTTAATCAGTCTGGTAATTGGTTTAAAACCTGCTTATTATCATTATCTCCAACAATCTAACTGCGGAATTAGTTTACTAGACTTCCCCGATCTAGAAAATTTTAACGGGCAGTTGCAATGGTTAAACCTGACAACTCATTTGGGCGAAACTCTACCAAAATTAAAAGAAGGTAAACACGGTTGGCGTTGGTTGTTATTGTCTGCCGAAGAAATCCAAAAATCTTCCCAGCAGTTGCAGGTATCGTTTTTATTTAAAAAAATGTTTCAGCAAGAAACAATAAATTTTATCCTAACTGATGGCGATCGCAATTCAGATATATTTGCCCAGAAATGGTGTGAGAATTATACAAAAACTGTTCATTTGTCGGTAGATAGAAAAGATACATTAGAGGTTTGGCAACAGAAAATATTAACTAAACAAAAAATTTCCAATTCTCAAGTAGAGTTGGGTCTATTTAATGGTTTAATTATTATTCAAAATAACCTGTTACAAAACATTTTGGGACAAATCTTAGGCAGCAAAACTGCTTTCACAACAGAAGCAACATTGGGCATAATTCACTATCCTCACAATATTCAGCGAGCGATCGTACAAGCTTTATTGCCTTTAGAGAAGGAAATATATTACTTAGCTTCTAATCAATTAGTTTAGTTCTCGGAGGAAGCACAGTAGTTATTGACAAGTATGACAAGATTATTTCAGACAACTTTAAAATATAGTATAGTAATTTTTGCGAGAGGTTCGCTCCTTGCAGTCGCGGTCAGCTTCGCTGCGCCCTTGGCGATCGCTTCTCTATTTGCTCCAGCTACTCTGGCTAGTGAAATTGCTTCCTCTCAAAGATTAGTCGCTCAAACCCATAGTTTAGATCGGATAAATCCTGTTTCCAAGTTAGTAGATATCAAACCCACCGATTGGACATTTCAAGCTTTACAATCTTTAATAGAACGCTACGGATGCATAGCAGGGTTTGAAGATAATACTTATCGAGGCAATCGCTCTTTAAGCCGTTATGAATTTGCGGCTGCTCTAGATTCTTGTCTGGAGAATATTACAAAGAGCGAGATTAACTCAGTTAACCGAAGAGATTTGACCCTATTACACAGGCTACAAGCCGATTTTGCCCGAGAATTAGCCCTGATGCGCGGGAAAATTGATGGTATAGAAGCTCGTACCACAGAACTAGAAGCTAACCAATTTTCCCCTACCACCAAACTAGAAGGCGAAGTATTATTGCAACTAGGAGACAGCTTTAGTCAGAGCAATGATGAAAGTCAAACTTTTTTAGGTTATCGCGCGCGCCTGTATTTTGATACTAGCTTTACGGGGAAAGACTTATTGAGAACTCGTCTCGAAGCCAAAGATATCGGTAGATTAGACGAAGTGACGGATACCGTAATGACTCGCTTGGGGACTGACGGAGAAAGTGCCGATGAAAACGAAGGAGGAATCGATCTAGAGCTTTTCTATCGGTTTCCATTGGCTCGACGTACCGAAGTTTTAGTAGGTCCCAAAGGAGTTGACCCAGATGATATAGCAGAAGCATTGAGTCCTTTTTCCAGCAGTAGCGGTGGAGCAGTTTCTCGCTTTGGACGCAGAGATCCGGCAACTTTGAGAGGACCTGGAGGAACGGGATTGGGTTTTATCCATCAATTTAGCGATCGCCTGCGGGGAAGTATCGGTTATTTTGCCTCTAGTGACAATGCAGCCGACCCCGAACCAGGTAATGGTTTGTTTAATGGTTCTTATAGCGCTTTGGCTCAATTAGTAGTCGCACCAACTGAAGAACTTGACTTAGCTCTGACTTATACCCATAAATATGAAGGTTTTGATGATGTCAACGTCATGGACAATACCGGTAGTTTCAACGCTAACGAACCATTTGGTAAAAATGCTACCGCCTCTGATAACTTGGGTTGGCAATTTAACTGGAAGATTAATTCTAACTTTGAACTAGGAGGATGGGTTGGCTATACTAAAGCTCACCAAGAACAGAGAGGTAATGCTGATGCAACCATTTGGAATGGAGCATTAACTTTTGCCTTTCCCGATTTATTGGCGGAAAATAATCTCGGAGGCATCATTATCGGCGTACCCCCCATCGTTACCGAAAATGATGAGGAGAATTTAGAAGATCCGCAAACTTCACTGCACCTAGAAGCTTTATATCGGATCGAAGTAACTGACCAAATTGAGATTACTCCGGGAGTATTTGTGATTACTAATCCCAATCATGAAGATCGAGAGGCAATCTGGGTAGGAACGATCAGAACTAAATTTAGTTTTTAAAAAGTTCAGATTTATAACTAATACATCGATCGCGAGTGGAGCGATCGCTAATTGGTAGTTACTTTCTTAATCATCAACCCAATAATACTAAGATCTATATCTGGTTCATCCCATCTCAAACCTTTACCTGATGGGGTTAGTTCGACGGTGGCTGAGGTTTTAGTTGAGAGGTAGGCGATCGCTTCTACTGAATCGGTTAGAAAGGAAAATATTGTTCCGTTATTGAAGTGAATGGTTATTCTACTTTCAGCTTCATCAAATAATACTTTTGTGGTTCTAGGTTCGGTTGCGTCTATTTCTGCCTGATAGGCGATTGCTCGATCGATTTGAGTCTCAATTTGTCGGTCTGTTAATTGTGTCATAATCCCCTACTCTCCATGAATTCTATTCCATTCAAAAATTAACTTTTCTTGATGGTCGCACACGATTTTTATTGCCTTGGCTACTTATGCCGTAAAACTCAGATTATGACAATACACCTTGGATTCTAGCTAGCAAATCTTTAAAACTAAATGGTTTGGTCACATAATCTATGACACCAGCTTGCAATCCGGCTAAGCGATCTTGAGGGTCGTTGCGAGCGGTAACAATAATAGTAGGGAGAGACTTTTGAATTTGTTGCAATTGAGCTAAAACTGTCCAGCCATCTTTGACGGGTAAACCAAGATCGAGGAGAAGCAAGTGGTATCTGCCACTAGCTGCCATTTGCACGGCTTGTTCGCCATCAAAAGCGATCGCTGTTTCGTAACCATACTTGCGCAATCCTTTGTCAATAAAAGCCGCCAAACGTTCTTCATCTTCAGCAATGAGAATACAGCTCATAACTGCATCATTTCTCCCTTAAATAAAATACATTTATAGATGAGATAAAATCTGACAAAGAGCGAGAGAGCAAAAATAGGGCAATTTCTTATCGTTGCACGGGGAAAAGAAAAAGCGCAGCAATATCTGGAGACAGACAAAAATAAAGACATCTGCCGCTCGTTGTTGGTGAGATAGAAAGAAAACCAATCTCATCCTAGCTGTAATATTATATTTGTTTCCCGCTTTATCTAAAAAGAAATCAGTAGGGGAAAACGGTCGTTTGCCCGTACAGGAGTCAGTTATCAATTGGTGACTGGTGATTGTTACCTACTTTTGCAAGAAGTCTAGTTTTTTCAGGTTCGCAGTCTATAACCGACGCTGCGAACAGTTTCGATAGTTTCATTTCCTAGTTTTTTTCTCAAATAGCCGACGTAAACATCAACAATATTCGATCCCGGATCGTAATCGTAGCCCCAAACACGGTCTAGAAGTTGTTCTCGAGTCATTACTTGTCCGGGATGACGCATAAAAACTTCGAGAAGGGTAAATTCTCTAGCAGGTAAGTCTATTTCAATTTGACCCACTCGTACTTTTCTCGTTCGCAAATTGAGGACAATCCGACCAATTTTTAAGACAGTTTCTGGTCTGACGCTGTTTGTTTGATGCGTCCGCAAACGCAACCGGATTCTTGCCAACAACTCTTCAAAACGAAAAGGTTTAGTAACGTAATCGTCTGCACCTCCTTCCAAACCAGCTACCTTATCATTAATGTTATCGCGGGCTGTCAAAATAATTATGGGTAAATCTGCTCCTTGACCGCGTAATTCTTCGAGAACGGTTAAACCATCTTTGAGCGGCAATCCCAAGTCGAGCAACAGCAAATCGAAACCATCGCTAAAGACCATATCCATCGCTTCTACTGCATTTGTGGCGATCGCAGTAGTAAATCCATGTGCTCGTAAACCCTTCTCTAAAAAAGAGGCAATTCGTGGCTCATCTTCAGCTATGAGAATGCGGTTCATTTTGCTAACTAATTTTTGATTCTACAAGCAATTTAGGCTCGACGGGTAAAATTAGAGTAAAAGTCGATCCGACTCCAAGTTGACTGTCTAATTCCACGCAACCTTGATGACTTTGAACGATCGCTTGAACAATAGCTAAACCCAAACCTGCTCCCTCGGAACGACGGCGACTATTACTCGCGCGGGCAAATCTTTGAAAAATGCGATGTCGATCTTTAAGTTCGATCCCTACTCCCGTATCTCGTACCCATAGTCGAACTTGTTGTTTTTCCATAGATGAACCTAAAGCTATGGTATCTGTTTCCGTGGTATGTTGCGTCGCGTTTGCGGCTAGATTCATTACTGCCTGAGTAATGCGCTGGCGGTCAACCAAAATTTTCCCTTCACCCTTGGCTTCTAATTGCCAGTCGCGTGAGGCTAAACCCCGTGCCTTAGCGTACAATTCCTCTGTTAGCGTTGCCAAATCTACAGTTTCCAATTGGAGAAAATCTCTGCGTTCGGCTTTGGCTAACAAAATCAAATCTTCTACCAAACGGGTCATGCGCTCGAGTTCGTCTAAAACTAACTCTATGGTTGCTTGTCTTTCTTGGGGGTCTTCATCATCGATTAACTCTAAATGACCCCGAATAATCGTAATCGGAGTGCGTAACTCGTGACCGGCATCATTGACGAAATCGCGCTGAGATTGAAACGCAGCCTCGAGACGATCCATCATCTGGTTAAAAGTAATCGCCAACTCGCGCATTTCTCCCGTTCCTCGTACCGGAATTCTCTGGTTTAAGTCAGTTTCCCCGATCGAACGGGTTGTTTGTACTAGCGATCGCAAGGGCGACAAAACTTTTTTAGAGGCAATCCAAGCAAAGATAAAAGCAAAAGCTAAAACAAAAAGTAGTACATTAATAACTATTGAAAGAGTATCATGGGCTTCTTCTAATTCTCCTGCGGTAGTGTGGACTGCTACGAATACGCCCCGCGCTTGTCCATCTACTGCTACCGGTGTAGCAAGATACAAAAATTTACTAGGCTGTGTCTCGCTGGAGTTTTTTTCTCCTTCTTCAAAAGTAGATAATTGTGCCCAACGAGCCAGTAATTCTGGTTTTTTCAGGAATGGCGGCAAACCAAAGGGACTGGACTTATAAAATTGTCCGTCTATAAAAGTTAGTAAAAAATTATCATCTCCTACCAATCTAGCGGAGAGAAAGCGATCGAAGAGTAATTGCAGATTATCTGTAGCGATAGTCTCCTGGGCGATAAACTCTTCAAAAGACTCAACTTCCTCAACTAAGTCTTCTCGTACCCGCTGATTTACTTGAAACAAAACCAACTGATAAAAGAGCGGAATAGACAAGGCTAAAAACAAACCCATCAAAGCCGTATACCAGACGAGGATGCGGGTACGAGCCTCCCAAAACAATCCTTTTCGCACCTCGATTGCTCCAGCTTGGGATTGTGGTTTTGTTTGCCTAGTCATATTACCGGACTATCTCTCTAAGATCGAGTTTAATTATTTGTGTCAAAAAAAAGAAAAGACCGAGATAATACTGAGCGATCGCAATGAGAATTCAAAATAGGGATGTAGCATGCTACGTCCGTACAAAGCAGGGGCTTTAAACTTTATTTATCATATAAACGAAAACTACTGTAGCTGAGATCAACCCATCTAACTTGGTTCCCTTTCATCTGCTACCACAATTACAGGAATAGAACTTGATTCCAGCACAGCCTGAGATACAGAACCTACTAAAACTTCATCCCACGGTTTATGTCCTCGTTTACCGATTACAATCTCGGCAACTTGATGTTCTCTAGCCACGCGGATGATTTCCTCTGTTACCGAACCCTCAACGGTGATGAACCGATAGCGAATATCTGCCAGTAAGTGTTTGGCATTGTCTTTTAAGAATTGGATTCCCTTGAGATTTGGCGTTCGGATAACATGTAGAACGATGACTCTACCATCGCTGCGACGGGCAAGTTCGGCAGCTTTTTTCAATACTTCGATTGATATGGGAGAAGTGTCTACAGCAGCCAAGATAACGATATGACGAGAGATCGATACTTTAGTAGGGTCAACTTCTCCTCGTTCGAGCAATTTGGGTGCAAAGGTAGGAATTGCCCAGGCTCCAACGGGTGCAGTTACTAAAATTGAAAGTGCCGCGAGCGCCAAAATCGTTTCTCCCCCAGCAATCCCCTGCGCCAGAGGAACGGCACCGATTGCTGCTTGAACGGTTGCCTTAGCAGAATTTCCTGGGAGTAGAAATAACCGTTGTCGCCAATTCCAGTTACTTCCCAAGGTAGAAAGATACCATCCAATTGCCCTGCCAACTAGGGTACCGATTGCCAGAAGCAACAAACCAGATAACAGAACATCGCCCAAAACATTTAATTGAATGCTAGCTCCCAATAATACAAACAGCACAATTTCGGCGACAATCCAAAGGCTATTGAAGCCGCCGCGTAATGTTCGGGCTAATGGTGCGTCCAACTCAATTAAGAAAAATCCCGTTGCCATCACTGCCAGATAGCCAGAAAAGATGGGAAAATTTTCTGCCAGCACCACTAAAAGCAAAGTCAAACTAGCTGCAACTAAGGTATCTTGCACGGCATTCTGCGTCCAGTTCTGATTTGCTAGGAGTAATACTAAAAGTCTTGCCGTCATCATTCCCAAGACAACTCCCAAGACAATTTGCAAAACGATCTGAATGGGAAGAAGTTGGACTGCACTGAGAGTAAAGCCTCCAGGCAAAGTCATTCCCGTCAGGTTTCTCCCCGATAGGAAGGCAAGTAGCAAGCTAAACACTAGCAATAACAACACATCTGACAAAGCACTTCCTGTCAGAATTGTATCGGGAATACCTTTTTTAACTCCCCAGCCCAAACTTTTTAAACGCAACATCCCTGGGACAATCACCGCTGGAGATTCTGCACCGATAATACAACCTAGCAACAGTCCCGTAGGAAAATCGAACTGAAACAAGAGCATCGCTGCCAAAGCGATCGCCACTGCCTCACAAGTTGCGGGTAAAAATCCCAGCCGCAAGGCTACAGTTCCTTGTTGTGCTAGTTTTTCTCGGTCTAGTCCCAAACCCGCTTTCATCAAAATAACCATGACAGCGATTGTCCGCAAAGGCGTTGCCGCTGCCAATACTCCAGGACTAATTACATCTGCAACTTGCGGTCCCAAGATAATTCCTACCAATACCATGCCCACTAAAGCTGGTGCTTTGAGATGATGGGCAATCTGACCCACAAAAAAGCCCGTCAGCAAGATCCAGAGAATACTTTCTAACATAATGCTTTCTAGATATGATGTAACTTGCTGATGGAAGTTCGGTTAAAAAAACAAATAGCCCCTCTCTTCCGTAGCAAGTCGGAACAGTAGGAGCCATCAGCCTTCTGGTGGCGATCGCCTAAGCCCAGATAGCGGTTAAGGCGAGCCCCATCGCCTTATTTATTCTTTACAATTGCCAATTCTGATAGTACCAAGAGAAGTTTAATCTACAGCCATTTTTCAACAATGTTTATGACGAGCAATTGGACGCTAACCATTCTTTGAATAATTGACATCAGTAGCAAACACTAGGGTGTCTTCAGAACAAAAGTAATCCATCGCCATAGCAGAAATAATTAATAGAGAATTGGGATGCAATGAATAGGCGATCGCGCACCTCACTTCTCTCCAGCAAACTGGCTGGGCGATTCTCTTTCTCTAACAAAAACTTTACGGTTTTGTCGCAGAACTTTCCTCTACTGCATTAATTAGTCGGGAGAGGCAACCTATCCTACTACATCAACAGGAATTAAGCATTTGCTTTAAGATTTAACTTGTCTCCGATGTCGTGCTGTGTTATTTGAATGGTGGCAAAGTCAGTCTATTTAATTTCCCACTAGCAATAATAAATAACCACTTGTCGTTATCTCAAGCTATCAAGCTATTCTGATTGAAGCAGAACTGCAAGTACAAGATTAATTGTGACTGCCTTAGCAGCAGTAAAGCGATCGCTGCTTAAGCTCATCCCCTACTGTTGTTGCGAGGGATTTCGCGTCATTAGTCATTAGTTATTGGGAATAGGTGAACTTTACAAAGATAAGAAAACTCTCATCAAACTTTTATTAATCAATACTTATTAACATGCCAAATCCTAAAAACTAGAAAAGTTACATCCAAAAATGACTAAAACTATATTAATAACCAGCAAAAGCTATTTTCTGGACAAAAAGATAAACCTGTCCCCAGACACTTTCGGCTTAGGACAGGCTTTTTACAATCTAACTTCAAGAGTTTAGCTAGATTTAAACAGAAACTGTTGAACTTAAAGCACCCTGGTTAATTGCATCTTTTAACTCGTTTAGCATTTTTAATGATGAAGCTTTTAGGGATGCTACGGTAGCAGGATCGATTGGCTGAATATCGGGAGAAAATTGATCGGCTAGAGTATCTCTACGATGGTGAGATATCAAATCTTCCCGATTAATTGCTTTATAGAAATTAACGAACTTATCAGTTGTTATCAATGTAATTGCAGGAATTCCCATCATTGATGCTACTACACAGCCATGAAACTTCATACTTGCCATAACATGACAAGTGGAAATTTCTTCGGTAATGCGATCGATCTCCTCAGTATAAACTAGTTCAATTCCTGGTAGCTGGAACTGGAAGTTGTGTATTTCTTCATAATCTTCTTTGCCAATCTCGCCAGTGGCTAAGATAATTTGCTTGATCTTGTATCCTTCACCAATAACTTTTCCGCATAGTTTTCTAATATTCTGATAATTAATTTCTCCTTTTCCTTGTTTGCGGGTAATCAAACCAAAAATCTTTTCGCTATTTGAAGGATTAGCTTTAGGAAAGTCTAACGAGCATACTAGATCTGCACTGACGTGAACTTTGATTCTCGGTTGCAAAAATTTTTCGATCCATTCTTTACTTTCCACATCTCGAACGCTAATAAAGCGAACATTGGGATGGCGCATAAATTTGCGAAGTCTTTCTATCACTTTCGGATCGTTATTGCTACCATAGTTACCCGCCCAGGTAGGTACGCCTACTCCAGCAATATAAACAGGCTTCTCCAGGAATTCGTCCTCAAAATATAAATCTGTCCAATAGCTGGGAATGAGCAAGTCACCGCCACCTATCAAAATACAGTCAACATTTTTAACTTTTTCAGCTTTAGGAGTAGTAAAATACGGACGATCGCAAATATCGTGAAGTATTTGAAAATTGAACTCGGGCATTGCTTTTTGAAAAGCTTTGACAAATAGTTCATCTCCGTAATTGCCAAAATTGTAATATCCTACCAAGCCAACAGTTTTTTTCTTGTTCTGAGCTTTCATTATTTTTTTCTCCTTATCTATTAGGATTAGATTGAGTTTTAGACGAGACAAAACGTTAGGTCGAACATCAAAGATAAGATTAAGGCTTAAGCATAATCGACTTTAATTTACTTTAGGCAAACCTTTGATTCGCTTGGATGATTAATATTTTTACATAAGATTTATAATCGCCTTTGTTTGATATTCTTCGATGACTAAATGTTAATCACTTTTTCGTCCTGTACAGGGTTAAAATCTATGCAACCCCCATTATGAAGAACTTTATAATATAAATTCATATCTTCTTGATAATGCTCGAAAATTAAAGTATAAACTTTTTTTGTTGGTAAAATTAGCTCGCTATTATTTGCTTTTTTTTGATGCATGATTGTTTGATTAATATGCTCTAGGTGTACTTGCTCTGGTATGTAACATTTCTTTTTTATATATTCAAAGCCTTCCTCGATCTTTGAAAGTAAAAAGATACAGTCAACAATAATTTTTCCTCGATCATCTACTAGCCAAGATATTTGACTGGGTTTTTTGGGCTGTATCATCCATTCTTCTAGATTCAGAGAATTTGCTAAATTAAATTTTTCAGGCTGAGCTCTTTTTGACCATTCACTATATTTATTAAATAAATACCAAGATCTAAAAAATTCAAAGGGTTCTCTGATAATAGCAAATGAAAATAACTTGTTGTAGGAATCGCCTAACATATTTTTAGCTTCAAAAGCTTTCAGATGTTTTCGATGAATACTAATATCTTTTTTTTGTCGATAACTATAGCCGTAAATGGTGTCAGAGTAAGGCTCCAAAACTTTTTCTATAGAAGTCCCCCCTGTCTTAGGTATGTGGATAAAAATAAATCTTTTTTGATTGGAAATAAGCATAATTTTTTTTTGTTAGGTGGATAAATAGATACAATTATTTGCTGTTTGTTGGTATTAAGGACAAAATTTCTCGCTCATACTGAGCAAAAATACTCTGCCAGTCATATTCTTGTTCGACTAGCTTGCGACCATTAACGCGCAATCTGTTTCTTAAGCCAGCACTAGAACTAAGTTGTAATATTGCTTCGGCAAACTCCTCCGGTTCGTCGCGAATTAAAATATTTTCTCCGTCCTTTACCTCTAAACCTTCACAACCAAGACTAGTAGAAATGACTGGTAAACCCATAGCCATAGAATGAAGAATTTTGATACGAGTACCGCTACCCAAACGGATAGGGACTACAGTCATGCTGCAATCTCGAGCTACATCGCTCATGTTTTCTGGGTTGGCTACTATCTCTATGTGGGAATCACGTTCAGACAGTGCCTGCACTTGAGGAGAAGGATCGCGTCCGGCAATGCAAAACGGTAGGGTTTCGTCTTCTTGCCTAATTCGGGGTAAGATTTCTTCTACAAAATACAAAACGGCATCGATATTCGGGTAATACGCCATCGTTCCCATATACAGCATTTTTCGGTTATTAGTACTGTCTAAAGGAACGATGGTGCGAGTATCAATTCCATTTTTGACGATAATAGTTCTGCATCCCGGACAACGACGCTCTAATTCTTCTTTGTCGTCCTGACTAACTACTGTTCTGAGTGTAAACTTCGGCCATGTTTGATTTTCATAATTTTCTAGTAGTCTTGACTCTCTAGCAGAATCTAAAAATACTTTTACTGCATCTACATTTTCTGCTGTTGCTGCCAAGTCAGACTTGTCAACGTTAGCACATTGCTGAAGAATTCTCGACTCAATATTATGTTCATTTAAAATTGTGGTGTGGTTTTGAAATAGAGAGATATAGGGAGTAGAAAAAATAAAGTCAAACAGCACTGCATCAAAAGGAATCTGAGCTAATTGCTGCAGCACTTTCCACATATTCCACGTTCCCCAATGATAAATTTGATTCTGTCGATCTACTCTACGGGGTGAAAGAGGAACGCCCAACTTTATCATGATGGCAAAATCGCAATAATCTTGCAGAGATTCTTCGATCGCATAATCTGCATCATCAAAAATAAAGGAAACTACTGTTAGGTGATGGCGATTTCCCAAATATTTAATTTGCTCGAACATGCGGATTGCTCCTCCGGTGTTGGGAGGATAGGGAGGATAGGGAGTAACGAGTAAAATTCTTAGAGCATCATCGTTCTTGGCAGGCTCGCGAGTGCAAGATACTCCGCCGTAAGACGAGGAGAGATGCTTGCACTTCGTAAGAATCTGCTGACAATAGTCGACTACGCGCTGCCAACGACTTTGCAGTTGCAAAATGCGGTCTCGGTTGTGATAAAATCCTTCAAAATCGGGATTTAGTTGAATCGCTCGATTATATGCTTCTAGGGCTTCGCTCAGATCCCATCTGCCCGTGAGAGCATCTCCATATCCGTTATAGTACCAACAGTTTTCTGGTTCTAGCTCGATCGCTTTTCGATAACAAACTAAAGCTCGGTCGAGATTAGCCTGATTGGTCAGAGCATTACCTAGTTGAAAATAAGCTTCTGCGCAGTGGGGGTGAAATTCGAGAGCCGTTTGCAACCAGACAATTGCCTGCTCGAGTTGTTTCTGATAAATGCAGTTTTTGCCTCGCTCTAGATAAGCTTCGGCTTTTTCTGGTCGGGGAGCTATTTGATCTAGCTGACCGAGCAGCAAGAGTTTTTGCGCTGCGTCTCCTGTTTGATGGCTTAACTGCTCCAGTTTGGAGACGATTTCCGTGTTATGAGGTTGATACTGTAAGGCTAATTGATAGTAGACCAGTGCCTGCTGGAGCTGATTTTGTCTGACTAGGGTGTTGGCTAACTGAAAATAAAGCTTGCTGTTATTTGGCTGTAGTTCCAGAGCTTTGTGGTAAATTTCGAGATCGTCTGGATTTTGTTTGATGACTTCTTGATAATAAGTTAGGGCGTGATGAGAATCTAATTGAGAACGTCGCCCCAAAGCATCGGCTAACTTAGCATGGATTAAAGGTAAATCTGGTTGAAGTTGAACTGCGCGGCGATAGCTAGCGATCGCCTCATCCCAAATTCCTTGTTTAGTTAGGATGTCCCCTAAATAATAATAAGCCCAAGCAAAATTGGGGTCTAGTTGGGTAGCTTGACGGAAAGATTCAATCGCTTCGGTCGGTCGCTCTTGTTTGAGAAGAACTCTGCCCAGATTGTAGTGTGCCCAGGGATAATCGGGTTGGAGCCTAATAGTTCGTTGATAGACGATAATTGCCTCTGCCCATTTTTGCTGCTCGAACAGAGCATCTCCTAATTGATGCTGGAGTTGAAAATCAGTTTGGTTGATTTGCCAAAAGTCGGGTTCGATTTCTGTAATTTTTTGATAGCAAGTAAATGTTTCCTCCCATCGATCCAGTTTACTGAGAGCTACCCCTAAGTTATAGTAAGACCAGCTAAAATGAGGTTCGATCGCAATCGCCTGACGATAAGCTGCTATTGCTTCTTGCCAGCGTTGCTGTTGGAGCAATGCATCTCCCAAATGGTGATAGGCTTGCCAGCAATCTGGTTGTAGTTGAGTGGTAGTTTGATAGCAGGCGATCGCCTCTTGCCAATTCCGTTGTTTTGTCCGGGCTTGACCCAAATGGAAGTGTAGCTGTCCATCTTCGGGTAGTTGTTCTACAGCTTGTCGATACAGATTGAGCGCTTCCTGCTCCTCTAACAATTCTCCCAAGCGAAGATAACCTAATCTAAAATGAGGATCGAGTTCGATGGAAAGTTGATAACAAAAAGCAGCTTCGTCTCTGTTTCCTGCTTCTAGGAGAGCATTACCCAACTCGACACATTCGGAAGCATTTGCCTGCTCGGGTTCCAGCCTCAGTGCTCGATAGCGATATTCGCAAGCCGACTGTTGTTCTCCCCGAACTTCCATTAGCTTGGCTAAAGTCAGATAACCAGAAGTTAAACGAGGATTGTTAGCAATTACCATTTGGTAACGAGAAATCAGTTCTTCTACTACAGTTTCCCTCAGCCCTCGAGCTAAGATTTTTTCAGTTAATAAAATATGGCTCAAACTAGCATAGATATCTAGATTATGTGGTTGAATTGCCAGTGCTTTGAGATAATTATCTATTTCCGTTGGCTCTTGGGCGATCGCCTGTAGATAAAAATAAAAAGCTTTTGCTTCATCTGCTTTGATTCTTTGATGAATTGCCCGCTCAATTTTCTGCTCTATCTGGGGTAAATCCGGCTGAAGCTGAACTGCGCGACGATAGCTGGCGATCGCCTCATCCCACTGTTCTAAGAAGACTAATACTTCGCCTAAATTATAATAAGACCAAGGAAAATCGGGATTGAGTTCGATAGCTCGACGAAAGGAGCGAGCAGCTTGCTCCCACTGTTGTAAGTGCAAGAAGGCATCTCCCAAGTTATTGTGAGACCAAGAAAAATCATCCTTGAGTTTAATAGCTTGCTGATAAGCTTGAATAGCCTCTTGCCATCTTTGCTGTTTACTAAAAGCATCTCCAAGATGATGAGCAATTCCCCAAGAGTTAGGTTGAAGTTCTTTGCTCCGTCGATAACAATCAATAGCTTCATCCCATTGTTCCAGCTTAACTAAAGCCAAACCGAGATGATAGAAACATTGGGCGTTTTGCGGATTGTGTTTAATAGCTTGCCGATAGCAAGTAATTGCTTCTTGCTGCTGTCCCTTGCTCTGCCAAATTTCCCCCAACCGCAGATATGCTTCTGCCAGGGAAGGCTTAAACTGAATCGCACGACGATAACAGGCTGCTGCTTGCTCTAATTTACCTTGCTGCCAAAGGTTATTACCTAACTGTAAATGTTCTTCTGCTTTGACACTGTTTGGTTCTAGACTAAATGCCCGATACCAGTGTTGAGCCGCTAATGCTTTCTGCCCCACCTTTTCTAAAACTCGGGCAAGATTGCGATAAACTCCTGTAAACTGAGGATTTAACTCGATCGCCTTCCGATAACAAGCGATCGCTTCTTTCCACTGTTGCTGACGAGCGTAGAGACTGCCTAAATTAGCTTGAATTTCTGCTGAATCTGGATACTGCTCGGCTTTTTGACGGTATTGCGCGATCTCGCTTTGCGAGTGCTGCCGCACCGCTCTTTCTATTTTTACCTGTTTAGACTTGCCCGTCTCGTCGGCTACCTGAATTACTTTAGATGTCGTAGCAGTTGGAAATGAAGATGCTTCTATGGCAGAATCTGCTGTTAAAAGCCGCTGTTCCTTGCTGTGGCTAACTAATCGAGGCATAGTCATCAAAAGACCAGACGGCAAATCTTTAGGTTGTGGTTGTGGAGAAGGATTGAGCCGATGCCGCTCTTGACGAGCGTTAAGATCGATTTCGATTAACTGGCGGTAGTAGGTTGCTGCTGCTTGCCATTGACCTAATTTTTCTAGAGTCTCTGCTAAGTTTTGATAACCGTCGTGTAAGTTAGGATCGATTTTAATAGCGTATCGATAATGAAGAACTGCTTTTTCTAGTTGACCTTGTTGCTTTAATTCATTGGCTAGTTGAAAGTGTTCTTCTGCCGTTCCCTTCTCTGGCTCCAAACTCAAAACTCGCTCTTGACACTCCCAAGCTTTCAGAGATTCCCCCAACTCCCTCCAAACTCTTGCTAAATGGCGGTAAGCTCCAGTAAATTCCGGATTAATAGCGATCGCTTTCTGGTAATATTCGATCGCTTGCTGCCACTTCTGTTGCCGAGCATAAATGCTGCCCATGTTAGCGTATACTTCAGTCATATCGGGCTGAATGGCTATTGCTTCGGCATAGCAACCCATAGCTTCTGCACTTTTACCGATTCCGAGTAAGGCGTTGCCCCAAATTCTGTATGCTTCTGCCAATTTCGGTGCCAGTTGGAGTGCTTTTTGACAGGCAGCGATCGCTTGCGACCATTGTTGTTCGTCACAATAACTCAAAGCTTGTCGAATATAAATTTGAGCTGCTTCTGTTGAGGAGGAAAAAGAGTTCATGGTATTTTCCGAATAGCTTTTAGTGCGTCCATCACTAACGCACTCATGTCCTTGACTGGGCGTACAAGCTAAGGGGACTGAGCTTTCAGGGACTCGAACTAAATTCTGAGGGCGTAAGTCGAAGGTTTCCTCCGACTGTAAGACCGCCCGAAGTGCAATTCCAGACTCCTGCTCGTCTACAAGCGACGAGGGCAGTTCCTTACTGGAATAACTAAATTTTTCAGTATGCGTCACTTCCACCAAAGCCGACGAGGCGGATCGATTTATGCCAACTGTGTCAGTTTCTTTAAACCCATCAGAGTCATTATGACTGTCTAACTCTTGTTGTTCTTTTGTCGACAATTTAAAGGAAACAGTGGAATTAGTAGAAGCATAGACTGAATTTAAAACGTAACTGTTATTTAGCTCCGGTAACTGAAGCTTTGATGAGCATTTTAAATGCTTTTGGGACTCGGAATGATGATAAAAAACTATCGCTTTACGATAGTGAATCATGGCTTCAACTAGATTGCCCTGTTTTTGCCAAGCTAGTGCTAGCTTTTGATGTGCTTTTGAGGAATTAGGCTCGATTTCCAGTGCCTGACGATAAAAAATAATTGCTTCGGCTATTTGTCCTTGTTGACACAGTCGATCTCCCTGTTCAATTGTGGCATCTACTGTTTGTAGCACGATGGGAGAAAAGGAGGTAGCAATAGACTCTTTTGGGTTGCAATTTTTCTGTTTTTCTACACTTGATGAGTTGAAAAAGTCTTTCAGGCGATTCCACATAGCAAAGCTGAGAAAAGGGGGAGAGCGGGTAGATACAGCTTGGAACACACTCAATGCTATTGCTGAAAAAATTAGATGACAACGGGATTTTTACCCAAGTGCAAGGTACTCCGCCGTAAAACGACGGAGTCTGCTTGCACTTCGTCAGCTTTCAGCTCGAAATAAACTTAATCTGATTAAAATAAATATGCTTATATTTACAGGCTTGAGACCTAATTGCCTCAGTTAAAATACTTAATTTTTTCCAGATAATTGACGAGTCAACCGCGCCCTACGTAAAAACTTTTACGTAAATAAATAAGCCAAAAATTTAATCAGGAGATAGCAATTCACCGAATCAAGAATCAGTATTCCCATCTAATTTCTGACTACTTTTTTGACTTTTGCCGGACGTTCCATGGAACGTCCGTACTTTTGACTTGTGCGAGCGGTACTAGCCAAATTTTATTCCTGAGCTACAATTAGACGGAGACAATCGACCGAGCATCTTGGAAGTAAGGAGCAGGATTTGAATTGGCGATTAAAACTATCTAATTGGCTTTCTGGTGGTGCGATCGAGAAATATCGGCGACAGGCAGAAACAGCTAAAGCCCAATGGCAACAGTTAGAATTGGATTTAGAAAATATCAAAGCTCAGCTAAAACAATGTCAAATCGAACTCGAACAAACTAAAGCGCAACTTCAGATTGGAAAAGGTTTTCAAATAGAATTGGGGCAAACTCAATTGAAACTGCAACAAACTGAAGCCGAACTGAAGCAGTGTCAAGAAAAACGACAGCAGCAACAACAAGAATTGGAGCGATCGCAAACTCAACTAGAGCAAGCTCAACAAGAGTTAGCAGGATCTCAAGATTGGCTGCAGCAGCTTCAGACCAAGATCGAAGTAGTAAAGGTCGAGCGTTTACCTATAAAAGATTTTGAGGCTTTGTGGGGTTTCGACATTGGAACACCCAGTCCGCAAACCGAGGTTACTGCTGGTTTGCTTGCGATTAAAGGTTGGGTATTGGGCAAAAGAGCAGAAGCTAAATTAATTAAAATTATTTGGCAGCAGCACCCATTAATCGAAACTACAGTAGATCGACCTCGCAAGTTTGTCAAACAACAATATCCAGAAATAGCAGCCGCAGACAGTTGCGGTTTTGAAACTGCTTTTTCTGTTGCTGGTATGCCTGCAACTACCGAGTTAGAAGTTCAAGCTGTCTTAGCAGACGAAAGTTCGATCCCCCTCAGCACAATTCGTCTAAAACGTTAATTTGTATCCATTGAGTAGTTGAAAGACCTGTTATAAAAAAAGGAGTCAGGAGTAAGAATAATTGGTTTAATATCAGGTTCGCTTAAACAATTTAATGCGATGATTGACATGGAGATCTGACCCCTGACCTCTGACCTTTGAAGAAAGACGAGAAGAAATTTTATTACTTATGAGTAGACCTGCCCATAATAGCTTTGGTACTCTGGCGATAATAATGGCTGCCACCAATCGCGGTTGCTGAGATACCACTCTACTGTTCGTCGTAATCCTCCTTCAAGAGTTTGTTGGGGAGTCCAACCCAATTCTGTTTTAATTTTAGTAGCATCGATCGCATAACGGCGATCGTGTCCGGGACGGTCTTTGACAAAGGTTATCAGTTTCTTGGCAGGACGCACTGGCAATTCGGGTGCTAGTTCATCCATCAATGCGCAGAGTTGATAAACTAAATCGATATTTTTAACTTCATTATTGCCGCCAATATTATAAGTTTCTCCCGGTTCACCTGTATGAATGACGACATCGAGGGCACGGCAATGATCTTCGACATACAGCCAGTCTCGAATATTTTGACCGTCTCCATACACTGGTAAGGGCTTACCGAGAAGGATGTTAATACACATCAAGGGGATTAATTTTTCTGGATAGTGATAGGGACCGTAGTTATTAGAACAATTAGTAACAATGGTTGGCATCCCGTAAGTATGGTAGTAAGCGCGAGCGAGATGATCGCTGCCTGCTTTTGAAGCAGAATAAGGACTGTTAGGCGCGTAGGGAGTAGTTTCGCTAAACGGTGGGTCGTCTGGTTTTAAACTGCCATAGACTTCATCGGTAGAAACATGAAGAAATCGATAGTCTGTGGATTTTCCCTCAATTTCCCATCGCTGACGAAAAGATTCGAGTAAAGTGAAGGTACCGACTACATTTGTCTGAATAAAAGCATCCGGTCCGAGGATCGAACGATCGACGTGAGATTCGGCGGCAAAGTGAGCTATGGTATCGATCTCTTCTTCTTGGAGTAACTGTTGAACTAAAGGGCGATCGCAGATGTCTCCCTTAACAAAACGGAAATTAGCTTTTCCTTCTAGTTCGGCGAGATTCTGGCGATTTCCTGCATAAGTGAGAGCATCTAAGACAACAAGGCGATCGCCTGGATAATGCTTGCACCAATGATAGACAAAATTAGAGCCGATAAATCCCGCACCACCTGTTACGAGTACTTTACGAGGTTTTCGATAATTAGTCATGATGGTAATTGATAATTGATAATTGGTAATTGGTAATTGGACTAACATATAGATAGTTTTAAATCAATTACCTTTTACCCAAATCTAAGTTAGTTCTATTTGCGAGTCATCTCCAATCATGAAGCGTAGGGCTTTAGGACGTTGGGGAGCAAGTCTAACCTGTGCTCGTTCGCCAATCAAACTATCGACAACCCGTTGATGAATGCCAATTACCTTTGCCCCTTTGAGGAGCACGCTGTGTTCGATATCCGTATCGATTAGAGTAGTTTCATCGGCAATACTAGTATAGGGACCGATAAAACAGTTTTCGATATGACAGTCGTTGCCGATATTTACCGGACCGCGAATAGTACTATTGATAATGCGCGAACCTGCGCCAATATGTACTCTACCAGAGATTTTACTGGGCGCATCAATTTCTCCTTTAATAGTTAAGTCGAGGCAACTGTCTAAAATGATTTGATTGGCTGCCAGTAAGTCATCTTTTTTCCCCGTATCGAGCCACCATCCCTCTAATTTAAAGGATTCGACATTTTTTTGTCCGTCGATTAAATACTGGATGGCATCGGTAATTTCTAGTTCTCCTCTGGCAGAAGGTTGAATATTAGCGATCGCTTCATGAATAGAGGGAGAAAATAAATAAACTCCCACCAATGCCAAGTTGGACGGAGGTACTTTTGGTTTTTCGATTAGTTGCAAGACTTTTCCGTGTTCGTCTACTTTGGCTACCCCAAAAGCACTGGGATTTTCTACTTCCCGAAGTAAAGTCAGGGCATCGAGGTGTTTCGAGTAAAATTTATCGATAAAAAGATCCAAATCGCTTTGTACTAGGTTATCTCCTAGATACATTACAAATGACGCATCTTCTAGAAAAGGTTGAGCTACTTTGACGGCGTGGGCTAATCCTAAGGGTCGATCTTGTAATATATAGGTTATCTTAGCCCCAAAGCGATCGCCGTCTCCAGTTTTCGCCCGTACTTCCCTACCTGTTTCTGGACTGATAATAATGCCGATTTCGGTAATTCCAGCAGCAACAATCGATTCAATACCGTACCACAATATCGGTTTGTTGGCGACGGGTACTAGTTGTTTGGCACCGGTATAAGTTAAAGGTCGCAAGCGCGTTCCTTTACCACCAGAGAGAATTAGAGCTTTCATCATAAGTGTTTGGCAATAGGTAATAGAATATTGAGTTTAGATTTCAGCAAATTAGGACTATATTTGCAGAAGAAAATCAGATTGCCATTATGTCGAATAATTATTAAGTTTTAGTTTAGCGATCGCCATTGAACGAGCATTTGTTTCAAGGAGTCACGCCAATAGGGAGGATAATCTCCCAGTACTTTAGCGATTTTAACTTTAGAAAGTACAGAATAGGCAGGACGTCGAGCAGGAGTTGGATATTCGGCAGTTGTAATTGGCGCAACTCGTTTAATTTTTAAAGGAAAGCCTAACGGTTGCGCTTCAGCAAAAATAGCGATAGCAAAGTCGTACCAGCTAGCTACACCACTATTGGTAAAGTGGTATGTTCCCATGGAAATTTCTACTTCTTCGGTATAGGAAGAAAGAAGTTGTGCGATCGCCTTAGCAAGATCGTAGGACCAAGTAGGAGTACCGATCTGATCGGCAACGACTCTCAGCTCTTCCCTTTCTCCTCCTAGTCTTACCATCGTTTTGACAAAGTTACCATGACCGCGCGAACCATATACCCAAGCCGTACGCAGGATCAAGTGCCGAGCGCAATTTTTTCTTACCCCTTCTTCCCCCATTAATTTAGACTTGCCATAGACACCGATGGGATTGGGAGAGTCTGCTTCGGTGTAAGGAGTATAATTGCGACCGTCAAACACATAATCTGTAGAGATATGCACCAGCGTTGCGCCTCTTTTTTGCGCTTCTTCTGCCATCACTGTAGGGGCAACACTATTAATTGCCTTAGCTAATTCTGGTTCCGTTTCCGCTCGATCGACTGCCGTGTAGGCGGCAGCATTAACAATTATATTCGGTTTAATAGCGGCGATCGCTTGACGAATCTTATTTGGCTGACTTAAATCTAATCCTTGACGACTCAGTCCGATTACTTTCCCCAAAGGAGCGAGAGTGTGTTGTAGTTCTTGACCTAATTGTCCTGTAATCCCTATTAGTAATATTTTGTTCATAAAAATACCTCGGCTGTCTTCAAAGGCTGAGCGACTTTGTCTTTTGCCGAGAGAAGAGGAGCATCTTCGAGCGGCCAATCTATATTTATATCGCGATCGTTCCAAAGAATAGATCTTTCGTATTCTGGCGCGTAATAATTGGTAGTTTTATAGAGAAAATCAGCCGTTTCTGAAAGAACGAGAAAGCCATGAGCAAAGCCGGGAGGAATCCAAAGCTGCCGCTTATTAATTCCACTTAGGACGCATCCTACCCACTGACCAAAAGTGGGCGAGCTTTTCCTTATATCGACCGCAACATCAAATACTTCTCCTAAAACTACTCTTACTAACTTTCCTTGAGACTGCTTAATCTGATAATGCAAGCCGCGCAAAACATGTTTTGCAGAACGAGAGTGATTATCTTGAACAAATTGAATTTTAACCCCTGTTTTTTCAGCAAATATTTTTTCGTTATAGCTTTCATAAAAAAAACCGCGTTCGTCGCCAAATACCTGTGGTTCAATAAGTAAAACGTCAGGAATTGTAGTTGGGATAACGTTCATGAAGTCTTCTAAACTACTGCCACTGGCATTAAAATATCATATTAGTTTCTTAAGCTAGATACTCTTTTAGTCACGAGTACACAAACTCTCATCTAATACCTAACCTCTTATCTCCATCCCTTAATTTACAACTCAACTTTCAGCTGGATGCAACAAGCTCTCGCTGCTGCGATGAACAAGCTTAAATGGGATTGCTATATCTCGTTGTTTTAAATCTTACTTTAGTTAGAGGTAAAATAATCTTTGTCGATTTTTATTAGCAATTTTCTATCTATTTTCGTAATAAATACTCCTTCTCTGAATAGAAATAAAAATTAAACCATAGCAATAAAATAGAGAAAAGGAAAAAGTAGAGCTTAAAAGGAAAATAATGGCAGAACCAACTCCATTTAAATACAATAAAACTGAAGACCAGCTCGATGAGTCAACCGAATTAACGGAAAGGGAGGCTTTCGTTGCTACTCGTAGAGCTTTTACAGAATTAGAAGCAATGGGAGCTTCTTATTTTAATATTTTTAATGCTTTAGCCTGTTTATTTGGTGAAAGAGGCAATTCAGAAATAGCCGAAGCCTTGACCGAAGTAGCGTACAAATTTTACCAACAAGATGAAATATAATTTCATAGTTTCAAATTATTTTGATAAATAAAACGCGATCGCCTAAAAATTCACTTTTTAGAAAATTTTAATTAAGTAGGTACAATCAACCTGAAATAAGCAATTGCTTCCTGCTCGAATTTTATTTATCTCTTGTTTGTTTTCTTAATAATCCGTTAAGTGCGATCTAACTAACAAACAACATTTACATAAACTATGTTATGATTTGGCAGAAACTCTAGTAAGTCAGCCTAATCCTATTTTCACCGTAGTAGCATTTTAGTTATAAAAGTGAAGTGGGAACGGGGGAACCATTATTTGGGGCGTATCTCTAACTATAGTGAAAAGGTAGAGAAGAGCAACTCTCAGCCCTAGCCCGTCAGCTAACTCCGTCGGCATAGAGAGGGGACTGAAGTGTCAAGATTTATGCAATGTCTTGAACTCATCAGTTACTTCGGCTAATACTGCTGAGTTTTTTGTACCTTCTATATGACCTAAGAGGCATTGCTTATGAAATTGTCATCAAGTAATAAGTATTGGTTCTACATTTTTTTTAGCAGATATTCGCACTACAGAGAAAATTACTGTCTTAATTTGCTCCAATTAGAGCATTAGGGTCGATAAATTCTAATTTAAGTCTTTTGCTGGCTTAAGTACCAGAATTTAGTAACTCAGCATTTACATCATTTTCAGCTTATTGAATGCGCTGAATGCGGAAATTTAATTGCTGCGTAAGAAACGTAGTGTTGTCACTGTAATTTTCGAGGGAGCGATCGAAGTATGCCTGCCATACCTGCTATTGTTTCGGCTTCAACTTTTATCGCTGTACTTGTAGCGATAATGACAGAAAGACTGCATTTAACTATTGCCGCTTTTTTGGGAGCATTAATTTTAGTTTTTGCCCACATCATGACCTTAACTGAAGCTGTGGGATACATCAGTAAAAGCTATCCTACCTTGGCTTTATTTTTTGGGGTCATGGTGTTAGTTAGGGCATTTGAACCAACCAAAATTTTTGATTATTTAGGTACACAAATAGTATTACTTTCCAAAGGTCAGGGTAAACGACTGTTGTTGGGTATAGTCGCTATTACAACTCCTATTTGTGCTGTTTTACCCAATGCAACTACCGTAATGCTCTTAGCCCCTCTAATTCCTCCAATTGCAGCAGAAATTGGTGTGGACTTTGTTCCTTTGCTGATTCTGATGGTTTTAGTTGCTAACAGTGCCGGATTGCTCACATTGGTAGGAGATCCAGCTACCTTTTTGGTTGGGGATGCAGTTAACCTCAGCTTTCCTGATTATTTAACCCGTTTAAGTCTGGGTGGTGTCTTGGCAGTAGCAGTTATTTTATTAGCCATCCCATTTTTATTTCCCAAAATTTGGCATAAGAAACTCGATAGCCTAGAAACGTTACCCCATCCTAAAATTAATCATCCGCGAGTGTTGATGCTGGGAGGAATAATTGTTGCCTTAGTCTTAACATTTTTCGTCATAGGAGAATTGCTACCAACACCGATTCCACCTCCAGCTACTGCATTACTTGGGGCTGGATTGGCTTTATTCCTGGCGCATCAAAGTAAAATTGATACGGTCAATAACATCTTCCAAGATATAGACTGGAGTACATTACTGTTTTTTATGGGTACTTTTGTTCTAATTGGAGGATTGGAAAAAACTGGGGTAATCGAAGGCTTATCGGGTTTGTTGGGGGTAATGATTGGCAAAAATATTTTTCTAGGTTCGCTTTTATTAATTGTATTTGTAGGAATACTTTCTAGCGTGATTCCCAATATTCCTCTGGTCGTTGCCATGATACCCTTACTGCAACAATATTTAGTTAACGTTGGCTTTGTAGGGTCTCAAATTTTGTCTCCAGGTTTTGAAGGTCAACTACCTTCTGAAGTGTTGCCTCTATTTTATGCCATGATGTTTGGCGCTACTTTAGGAGGCAATGGGACTTTAGTAGGTGCTTCTTCTAACATTGTGGCAGCAGGAATCGCAGAACTACACGGACGGCGGATTTCTTACAAGAAGTTCCTGCATTATGGTTTGCCTGTAATGGGATTGCAACTGTTGGTTGCTGCTTTGTATATCACTGTTTTCTTTCTTCTATAGCTTTTATGGCAGCGGTCATTAGTAAAATATGACCGCAGTTCTTCAATTAAAGATCGTATCCTTTTTAATAGCAATTCAAACTAAATCGTGAAAAAGTTAATTGAGGAAAGCCAGGAGACAAAAAAGGGCATGAGCAATTGAAATTAAGGCGTGATCGACCTAAAACCTCATCACTGCTGACTAATAACCTGATTACTGTTGACAGCTCACTAAACTAAGTTCCATTTGTGAGCAAATCCTTAATTACCTTATGTTCTACCAGTTCTTCCTCTGGTGGGCTTTGACGGGCATCAGTAATCAACCAATCTAAGGCTGCTGCTTGAACATCGATCGCCGCTCCAGTTTTATCGACACAATAACGTCCAAATACTAACTTGTCTATTAAACGGACTCCCGCACCCAAGCGAGAATATTCAAAAATAACGCTATTATCTACGGTTGCACCACTACATACCCAGCAGTTGGGACCGATCATCGTCGGACCGATAATGGTTGCACCATCTTCTATTTTGGTCATGCTACCAATATAGACCGGACCTTGGATGTTAACCTTATCCCAATTAACCGCAACATTTAGACCGGTATAGATACCCGGCGCAACTTCTCTTCCGGGAATATTAACGTTTTTAATTTCTCCCATCAAAACACCACGAATGGCTTGCCAATAATCGGGAACTTTGCCAATATCCACCCATTGAAAATCCATGGAAACGGCATAAAAAGGTGCTCCTATTTCTACTAACCTGGGAAATAGCTCGCTACCGATATCATATTGCTGTTTGGGAGGAATGTAGTCGATTACCTCGGGTTCAAAGATATAGATACCAGTATTAATCTCAGTACTGAGGGCTTCTTCGACAGAGGGTTTTTCCTGAAAAGATTTGATGCGACCGTCATTGTCGGTTACGACTACACCATAACTAGAAACTTCTTCTTTTGGTACTTTCTTAGTTACTACAGTGGCGATCGCTCCCTTAGCTTTGTGCCATTTAACAGCTGCGGTTAGATTGAGGTCGATTAAGGCATCACCACAAAGAACGATAAAAGTATCGTCAAAAAAAGTATTAAAATCTTGAATTCGTCTCAATCCGCCAGCAGAACCAAGAGCTTCTCCCACTAATTGTCCTTCGACAATTCTCCCTTCAAAGGAATAGCCAATTTCCACACCAAAGCGTTGACCGTCGCGGAAATAACTTTCTATCTCGTCAGCCAGATGACTAACATTAACCATAATCTGGTCAAAGCCATGCTTGCGCAGGAGTTCGAGCAAAAATTCCATCACTGGTTTTTGCAAAATAGGAATCAGGGGTTTGGGAATAGTATAGGTAATGGGACGTACTCGAGTGCCTTTACCAGCAGCCAGAATCATGGCTTTCATTAAAGCTTCTCCTCAACCATATACCGTTTATCTTTTTAGATGAGACTATACCAGTCTATCAGCTACGCTCCTAAACAGCGATACTTAGATTCACAATTGAGTGATCGAACACTCAGATCTTGATAAAATTCTTGTTGGGACAATTCTACTTTAGACTGAGCTGAAAGCAAGAGCAATGCCCAAAAAACTCCCGCCCGGTCTGAAGAAGAATGACGTTCATTAGATATGGTTTCTTCGTTAGAGCGATGGCGATTGTTATTATGCCACCAATGGAGCAGTTGTTCCCAATCAATCCATTCCTGTTCTGGTGATAGTTCAGGCAGGTCAAAGTGAAGAAAACGCTCTAATTGAGCCGCTAATTCGGTCAAATTCTCGTTGTGAGCTAGTTGCGTAATCGCGCGAATTGTATCGCGACGAGAACCATGGGAATGACGGGGTCGAGGTTTAGATGGAGCAACTTCTAACTCAACCGCTATGTGTTCGAGTTGTTCGATTAACTCTTGTAAAGTTACTCGACGTTTATAGACAGGTGGAACAGATGTACGCCGACGCAGATGTCGTTCCAAGTTCAGAGGTAGGGAAGATTGGCGATTATCCTCGCTCTCCAGGAAATTTTCTTCTATAAATTCTTCCTGTTCTTGTAGCTCTTTTTGTTCCTGGAGTAGTTCAAGTGTATTTGCTTTAAGTAAAACTAACATCGATGCCCATAAAAAAGCTTGACCCGACTGAGGTAAATCCGCATCTGGCTCAACAGCCTCAACTTCGCCTATCAATCCCAACTCAGCGAGGAAACGGTCAATTACTTCAATTACCCGAACATTCCAGGGATCGATTTCTCCTCGTTCGGCTAGGTCAATCAAAATTGCGATCGCTTCATGAGCAGGAGTTATAGCCATCAGACACCTAATTCTGCTACTTAATTAAACATTGCTCGGTATTTAGCCCTTTACGGGAAAAAGACCGATGCATTTGTCAGTATAAGAATAAGAAGACAAAAGATTCGCCAATATGAACTTATCTGTTGCCGATTTACGCCAAAACTACAGCCGTTGTGGCTTGAGCGAAACAGATGTTGACCCCAACCCATTCAAACAGTTTGCTACTTGGTTTCAACAAGCTGTAAATGCTCAGTTAATAGAACCAAACGCTATGACTTTAGCTACAGCTACCCCCGATGGTCAACCCTTTGCTCGTATAGTACTGTTAAAAGATTTTGATGAGCGGGGTTTTGTTTTCTACACTAATTACCAAAGTAATAAAGGAAGACAACTGGCAGACAACCCTTGGGCTGCTCTAGTTTTTTGGTGGGCACCCTTAGAGCGACAAGTCCGCATTGAAGGCAAAGTAGAAAAAATTACTCCCCAAGAATCAGATGCTTATTTTCACAGTCGTCCCAAAGAGTCTCAACTTGGTGCCTGGGTATCTAACCAAAGTCAAATAATTGTCAGTCGGGAGCTGCTAGACCAAAAATTAGAGGAAATCAAAGCTCGATATACAGATCGAGAAATTCCTCGCCCTCCTTATTGGGGTGGATTTCGAGTGGTACCGACAAATATTGAATTTTGGCAAGGTCGCCCCAGTCGCCTCCACGACCGTCTGCGCTATCGCCTTACCGAAGAAAAGGCTTGGCTGATCGAAAGATTATCACCTTAACAGGGAACAGGAAACAGGGAACAGGAGTCAATGGATAATTGATAATAAATAATTCATAATTATCAATTTTATTTTGAATTTTCCTCACTGCTCGCCGACAGGGGATTGGCTTGCTTTCCACAAACTACTAGATACTAAATTGGTAATCACATGAGCAATGATGGGAATGAGTAGATTACCAGTTACTAGGGCGCTGTAGCCCAGTACAAGACCCACCACTGTTGCCCAGACTACGTAAGACCATTGCCCTACTCCGCTTAGGTGCAGCACTCCAAATAAAAGGCTGGAGATAATTACAGCAGTTAAATTCAGTCCCAAAGCAGGAAGCATTACGCCCCGAAAGAGCAATTCTTCACTTAAACCTGGTAAAAGACCCAGCCAGATTAAATCGGGCCACAATAGAGGTTTAATTATTAATTTTAGATACATATCCGCACTGCGACGATAGGCAGGCCAGAGGCGATAGACGATACTGCTAGCAATAGTGATCCCGACAGCAATACCTATTCCCCACAAAAAAGCGTTTGCTGTAAATTGGATGGGGATTAGGGCGATCGCGCCCAGTTTCTGCCATATTTTAGCAACAACTAGCAGAATAACTGCTGTTACCCCCATGACTACTAAAATTTGGGTACGGCTTAAAGGTTCGATTTCTGGATTTTTAAAGTCAGTCACTAGTTTGAGTAAGACAACAAAGAGACGAAAATGAGGGACGCAAGGCGTTTGCATCGATCCCAGCACGATGAGCAACTAAAACGCCCAACGCCTCTACATAAGAGTTTACTCTAATTGCTTTAATCCCTAAAGGTTCTGGAGGAACTTCCATTTGAGTGCAATTGTCGGCTACGGCAATAATTTGAGTTTTGTAGTCACTGAAACTGAGAAGGGCACTACCACCACAAGCAGTAGCCGGAACTACTACAGCATCGACTTCCTCAGCCCAAATTGCTACAGCAGAAGCAGTTCTATCGGTCACAAATTGAGGAGCACGACTCAACCCTACTAAAACGCAGGGTAAAAAAGTATAGCCCAATTCCTCTGCTGCAGCACGAGGAGATAAATTGGGATCTGGAGGTAGGGGCATGAGAGCCGGTGCGTGAGCTGCGGGAATTTGAAAGGTACGGACGATCAGGTGAGAGATTACCGCTTCGGCTCCCGCTAGGGGGTCTACCCCACCACCGCGACGATATTCTTGTAAAGCAGCAGTGTCGGGTTCGTCCGGAAAACGAGCCACTATAGCGATCGCTTCTGCCCCAGCTTGTTCGATCAGAGTTTTGGCTGCTCTGAGCAAACTGCCAGGATTGCGAATCGTTCCCCAACTAGCACCTGAAGGAGCAGTACGCAGTTCTACTTCAAGGGGTGCATCGGTGACGACATAGTTGGTGAGATTTAATCCTAGAGTAGCTCTTGTGGCATCGGCTGCTTGCAAGTGTCGCAAGCGTAGTTCTGGCTCTATGGCACAATCTAGCAGCAATCCAACACGATTTTGGTGGACTGGTTGAAGTCCCCAACAGGAAGCAGCAAATCGATCCAGTCCATAGCCTTCTACATATAAAGTATTTTCTAAAGACCAATAGAGCTGCGCTCCGTTGAGGACATTGGGATGAGTAATCAGGCGATCGCTAACATTAGCGATCGCGCGGGCTACGGGTATGGCATCTCCTGCATAACCACCAATAGCTGCCCCCACTCCTGTAGGAACGATTAGAACAACTGTATAAGGACGTAAATTCACCAAAATTAAATTAATAATTATGAATTCTTGGTAACGATTGCTTCTACTCGTGCTGTTTGTTTTTCTTTGTCTATTTTAGCGATCGCCCAACGTAAAGGTTCGCCTTGTTTTTTTAATTGAGCTTCAATTTCTTGGTGGAGTTTGACAGGAGCTTCTTGAAGGTCGATTTCTGCAGTAATGAAGTGAGTAGTCATAGCGTTCTTTATTAGTTTAGATCCGGTAATTAAATTCTCGGTAAATCTACTTTAGTTGCAGAAATACCGAGCTTACAATAAAAGTAATAATCAATTTTTTGTTAATTAACAAACTTTAATTATATGAAAGTTTCGCAAAATTTGGTGCCGATTTTTTTAAGTATCTTAATGGCAAATCAGGCAGTCGTAGCCCAAATTCCTTCTCCCGAAGTCAAGAAAACTAGAGAAACCCCGACAGCAACTGTCTCTCAAAAGTTAGAAGAGATCGGCACAGAAACATTACCTATAGATTCTTCCAGAGTAACAGATGCTGTAACTATCGATACAGAGTCAACCTCTACAGAACAAGAAAAGATAGACGAAATAGAATCGACAACCGAGACAAATACTGAACCGTCCGATGGGGATTCGGCTACAGACCAAACCGAGTCGGAAACTGCGGAACAAGAAAAGCCAGAACCCACTCCAGAAGAAATTGCCCGTCAGCAAAAGTTTGCAGAAGCAGATCGACTTTACTTAGCAGGAAATAAAGTTGCTGCGGCAAAACTTTATCGAGAAGTTAAGCAGCCATGGGATATAGAAGGTTCGACCGACCACTCAGAAAAAAGACCAGCAGCAATTAACGATCCGGCTCAATTAAACCCAGCAGCAGCAGTATACTGGCGCACCTATCAACAAGGAAAAGAACAAAAACTAGATAGCAAAATTTTCGTTCCTCTGCAACTGCTAGTAACTAAATATCCAGAATTTATGCCAGCTCATATTCATTATGCTAGAACATTGCAAGAACAAGAACGAATAGAAGAAGCGATCGCCGTTTTAGAAAAAGCGATCGCTTTATATCCCAACGAACCAGAATTATTACTAGCAAAGATCGAGACAGATGTAGCCGACGAAAGATGGCTGGATGCGTCGATTACCGCCCGTCAATTTGCCCTTTTTAATCCCAATCATCCTCAGACACAAAAGTTTAGACAGCTAGCAGACGAACATCTCAATAGTTACAAAAGTCATTTACGTTCCGAGTTAACTGCCAATGCTATAAGCGGAGTTATTACTGGCGCACTTGGTTATGCCGTGACTGGTAGTTTATTCGGTCCTATTTCCGCTATAGATACAACCATGATGCTATTGCGGGGAGAGTCTGGAATTGGCAATAGTATCGCTGAACAAGCGCAAAAACAACTACCCATGGTAGAAGACCCAGAAATTCTTAACTATGTTCGAGAAATCGGTCAAAAAATTGCCTCTGTCGCTGGTAGAGATGACTTCGAGTATGAATTTTATGTAATTAAAGACGACCAAATTAATGCCTTTGCCTTGCCAGGAGGAAAGATATTTATCCATTTAGGAGCGATTATGAAAACTAATTCAGAAGCGGAGTTAGCTGGATTACTTGCCCACGAAATCTCCCATGCTGTTTTATCCCACGGTTTTCAACTAGTCGCCAAAGGAAATCTAACTGCTAATGTTGCTCAAATGATTCCCTATGTTGGCGGTACGGCAGGCAATCTGATCGTTCTCAACTACAGCCGCGATATGGAAAGGCAAGCAGATGTCTATGGAACTAGAATTCTCGTTGCTTCTGGTTATGCTGCCGATGGCATGAGGAACTTGATGGTAACTTTAGAAAAACAAGGAAAAGAAAAAGACCAACCCAATCCTCCTGTTTGGATGTCAACTCACCCAAATACCAAAGAACGAATCAGCTATCTAGAAAATTTAATCGTTAGCAATAAATTCAATCGCTACGCTTATGAAGGAGTAGTTAAACATCAAAAAATTCAAGAAAAGTCCGAAAAAGTGTGGCAAAAATACGAAAATAGCGAAGAATATCGCCAACAGCAACGAAGTCGTGAGTGGTAAGTAGTCCGACTAAATTAAATTCATTGATGGAGAAAGGGGAACGGGCGGGCTTACAGAGTGCGGAAACAAGTTCCGCACACAGCCCCTTGGGAACGGGGAACAGAGAACAGGTAATAGGTAATGAGCGAACTTTGAACTTTTTTGTGTAATTAATTCTGTCTAAGTACTTAAAGTAGCTTTCCGTGTCTCCGAGTCCCCATTTATCTAGCAGTTTTGACTAATAACCATCCTCCCAAACCCAAACCCAAAAAATTGGGTAACCAAGCTGCTAAGAAAGGGGAAAGAATACTCACTAAACCTAATGCACCGAGCATAAAGCTCAATAAATAATAACTAAATGCGATCGCCACGCAAAGACCGAAACTTTTTGCTCTACCAATCGATTCGATACTAGCACCTAAAGCAGAACCAATTAAAGCAAAAATTATACAAATAAAGGGAAAGGCAATTTTTTGTTGAGTCCGGACTCGAAACATTAAAATTTTCTTTTCGTCACCACTAAACTTGAGAATTTTTAAATACTCCCAAGCTTGAGCAGTATTCATTTCGTAAGGATCGCGTTCTTGACTAATTAAGTCAAACGGAGCGCGAGAAATAGTCAATTGCTGATGAGTAAATCGTTCTATCTTATCCGTACCATTCATTTCAGAAAAATTATAAATATTGCCCTGAAAAATATCCCAAATTTTTTGACGCCCATTCCATTTTGCCGATTCAGAAACAATAATTTGATTTAATTTATTTTGCCTCCAATTAATAATAATTAATCCTCGCAGGTTTTTTCCATCAAAATTTTCTGCATAAATTAGATTTTTGAGCTTTTGTTTATTTCCAAAATTATTGTGTTTAGAGTCTTTATTTCCTTCATATTCGGGATAAATAATATCTATTTTTTGCCAACTTTTTTTTTCTAGCGGTAGAAACTCTTGTTGAATAAGAGTTGCTTGATAATTGGCAGCAGGCACAACTAATTCATTAAATAAAAAAGTGATTGTTGTTACTATTAAGCTAAGAACTATAGCCGGAGCAACAAAACGATAAACGCTTATACCAATACTGCGCAGAGCAATTAATTCGCTATTGTTACCTAGATGCCCATAAGTGATTAATGTAGCGAGCAAGATTGAAATGGGTAAAGCATAAGCGATAAATTCCGGAAATTTTAAAAGCAGTACTTCTAAAGCAGTAGGAATAGGTAAATTGTACTCCAAAACTTTGTCGATCAAATCGGCAACAGTTCCAACCGCAATGCCAACAGCAGAAAATATGCCAAGACTAAATAAGAAAAAATAAGTTAACTCAATCGTAATATAGCGATCTATTAAATTTAAACGCGAAACAAGTAAGGAAAGAACAGAATATTTGCTTGGGTTCATGCAAACAGATATATATTTTTTGGCACTAACTTAAAGTCTGGCAGAAACTATAGTAGAAGTCACCGAGTCAGTTATCAGTTATCAACTGTTGACTGGTGACTGTTCCCTACCTCACGCAAGAAATCTAATGTATCCAAATCTTTTGGGAAAAATTCATTCGGTCGCGATCTATGTCGCTAATTTGTATTAAATTGTATTGCGGTATAGAAAAAGTTGTTTGATGAGAAAAGCTAGTAAATGGTTCAGACAAAAAGAAAGCCAATGGGTAATATTCTGGCTACTGGGAGGACTAATCGTCAGAGGATTCATTGCTTTTTGGCTATATCCCGGTTTTGATGAAGCTTACTACTTCCTCTATAGTCAACATTTAGATTGGAGTTATTTCGATCATCCAGTTTTAGTGGCAATTACGACTGGTTTGGGTCCTTGGCTTACTGGTATAGTTTCTCAATTTACCATTCGGATAGGAACACTCATTCTTTACACGGGTAGTTTATTCCTACTTTATCTAACTAGCGCAAAGTTATTTAACTTACAGACTGCCAGATTAACATTAGCGATCGCCTCTATTATTCCCATTTTTCAAATCGGCTTCGGCATTCTCACGCTTCCAGACAGTCCCCTCATCTTTTTTTGGTCTGCTGGCTTATATTGTGCTGTTTGCGAGTTTTTTCCTCAACGAACCTCAGAAAAACAGAAAACAGAAAACCAAGATCGATTTTCAATTACTAATTTACCCATTCCTTATTCTCCTAGCTATCGACTTGCCATTCTGGGAATATTAGTAGGTTTAGCCTGTTTGGGAAAATACCATGGTTTTCTTTTAGGTTTGGGGTTAGTCGGTTTTTGTCTTACCAGTCGGCGACATCGCCGTGCTTTGTTATCTCCTTGGTGCTGGCTGGGATTAATATTATTTATGCTGACTCTTTTTCCTCTCTGGTGGTGGAATTTTCACCATGATTGGATTTCTTTTCGCTTTCAGCTATCGACTCGTTTTGAATCCCATCTAGATATACCCCAAGAAGGAAGTTTTAATCCACTCAATATCGGGACTGTTTTTTTAGCCGAAGTCGGGTATCTTTTTCCCACTATAGGATTACCGCTGTGGTGGATAAGTTGGCGATCGCTAGCGGCACAATTTAGGGTTAAAAAAACAGATTTAGCGACAAAGCAGTTACTAATTTTGTGGGTTTCCTTACCCCTCACTATTGGTTTTACTGTATTGGGAGGTTTTCAGCCGATTTTACCCACTTGGCCTCAACCTGGATTTTGGGGACTGACTTTGTTGCTGGGACATCAGGCTTTTCTTTGGCAACAGCAATCTCGTCGTCGGGTAAGAAAATGGTTAACTCTTTCGGCGATCGCCATTACCAGTATTTTATTATTGATTTTGCTGCACATTACGACAGGAACATTCCAGAAAAACAGTCAATATGCATTATTTGACGGATTTGTAAGCGCAAAAGACGATCCTTCAGTAGAATTAATAGACATCGAACAACTCCGTACTGGTTTCACGGAATCTCCTGTCTTATTTCAGGCGTTAAAAAACTCCAATTTTATTTTTACCAATCAGTACTATCTAGGTGGATATATCGCCATGGCAGTCGCACCGCTAGTAGATATACCAGTTACTTGTTTTGGTGACGATGTTCGCGGTTTTGCTTATTGGTCGCAACCAGAAGAGTGGTTAGGTAGAGATGGCTTATATATTACCATCGAAAAATTCCAACAAATTTCCTGGTTAACATCTATATATAGTTACTATTTCCACAAGTTTCAAGAAATTGGTACGATACCAATAACAAGAGGTGGAAAGATTACAGAAACCTTTCATATTTATCGGGGTCATCAATTACTTCACCCTTATCCTTTTAAATTAAACTAGATTGAGATCGACGCAGCGACACAAAAGTAAAGGGACACAGAGAAACTGACTTTATCTTTCTTAATTACCACTACTGAGGAACAAAAAAATCATGTCTGTTCTACAAGGAAACTGGAAACACGAATTTATCCAAACCAACGGTATTACTCTTCATTACGTTACTCAAGGGGAAGGAAAATTAATGCTGATGCTGCATGGATTCCCCGAATTTTGGTATTCTTGGCGACATCAAATTACAGAATTCTCCAAAGATTATAAAGTAGTTGCCCTAGATTTACGGGGCTATAACGATAGCGATAAACCCCAGGCTGTAGAAGCTTATGCCATGACAGAATTGATTGAAGACGTAAAGGGAGTAATTACAGGATTGGGATATGAAAATTGTATTTTAGTCGGTCATGATTGGGGAGGTCTCATTGCTTGGAATTTTGCTTATACTTATCCCGAAATGGTTGAGAAATTGATTATACTTAATCTACCTCATCCAGCTAAATTTAAAGAAGGATTAAGCAAGCCACAACAACTACTCAAAAGTTCGTATATTTTCCTATTCCAATTGCCTTTTATCCCAGAATTAATTTTACAGTGGAACGATTATCAGGCGATCGCTTCTGCTTTGAAAAACATGGCAGTCGATAAATCCATTTTTACCCAAGAAGATTTAGAAGCTTATAAAGATGCAGCAGCGAAACGAGGTGCTTTAACTGCCATGCTCAATTATTATCGCTGTACTTTTCAATCTCTGTTAAAAAATCAGCGACAATGGAGCATTTTAAATGTACCCACCTTAATGATTTGGGGAGAAAAAGATACCGCTTTAGGCAAAGAATTAACTTACGGTACAGAAGCCTACGTAAGAGATTTACGCATTAAATACATTCCCAACTGCAGTCATTGGGTACAGCAAGAACAACCCCAATTAGTCAATCAATACATGCGCGAATTTTTAGCATGAACTTGCCAAAACCAATTTCTTCTCGCTCTTCTTTGCGCCCTTTGCGCCTTCTGAAAACATACTTTTCGTTTGGGAGTTTTAATTAGGCTAAAAAGCTTCTGCCCAATAACAATTGGCAGTGCTGCTCCGCAATCTGAATGGAACGCAGTTATTAATTGCGAATTGGGAACTGCGAATTGCGAATTGCCTTTACCCAACTTTTAAATCTTGTATTTCAACAGGATTTAGTATTACTTAATTATTCTTAACTCTAGCCAGATAAAAATCAATTACTGTCTGTCGATAAAAAAGAGGCATTCCCGTATCAAAATATTGTCCTTTAACCAAATAGCCGATCGCGCCTTCATTTTGACGCAATTTTTCCAAACAAGTTGTCAATTGAAACTCTCCTCGATAACGAGCATTATTATTAATATCTGCTTCTAATAAAGCAAAAATGGCTGGCTCTAAAACATACATACCAAAAATGCCCAAAAACTCATCTTCGCTCATTCCCTCTACTCTTAGGTGCTTCTTGGCATAATCAAGACTCGGTTTTTCATATATTTGCCCGATTTCTAAAATCGAGCCATCATCCTGCCATACCCCAGTAACGCAACCAGCCTTGTGAATAATATCGGCTGACATGATTGTCAAACCGATTACACTTTGACCTTTTTGCCGATAAACATCTAAAACTTGTTGGGCGCAAGAGATATTTGTATTAGAAGCGTATACGTGATCGCCCAACAACAACAAAAAAGGTTCTTCACCAACCCAATCTCTAGCACAAAAGACAGCATGACCGTATCCTTCTTGCTTTTCCTGAGTCAGAATCGTGAGGCGATCGCCCAAATCTTGGAGATACTGACAATATTGTCTATCTTCTGGAGACAATTTCTGCCACAATTCGGGTTTGGATGGAGATTTGAAGAAGTTTGTAAATAAATCGCGATCGCCTGTTTGTACGACAATTCCTACTTCTTCTATTCCGGCATTAACAGCCTCTTCGGCGATTGCCAAAATTATAGGCTTAGTGCGCCCATCGCGATCGACGATAGGAAAAAGTTCTTTTTTGACAACTTTAGTAGCAGGGAATAAGCGAGTACCGAAACCAGCAGCAGGAACAAGAGCTTTTCGTACTTTCTGGCTAGGCATAATCTAGGTCTTTCTTTTTATAACTAAAACCTACTTCAATTAATCAAAACTATTTTTTACTCAATCTTACAGATATTATTGCCTTGTAAAATTGTTTCGCTAACTCCAGGATCTTTACTATAGAGAAACTGACCGTGTCCTTGCTCCTTCCATTCAAGTATTGCTGCCATAGCTTTTTCGTAGTACGGAGAATCTTTGGGAACTAAAGCTAGCGCCTGCACTGCTTGCTGAAAATCTCCTCTAGCAGCACGAGTATTGGCTATCAAATAAATTTGCCTACTCCACTGTCGAATCAACTCCTGTGCTTCTCGATAATTTGCTGCCCCAGGAGCAACTTTTCGTAACATCATGATTCCCTGATTATAGGAAGAAGCCTGAGTCGGCTCGATTACTTTTTTGGCCGCTTCTAACAAATTGTGATTAATTTGCTGTCTTTGCGCTCGTATTTTCCAATAACCAATAGCTTCTGCTGCTTCTTGGGCAATAATACTAGTTGATGGCTCGTCTTGAGGAATTAGTGTTGCTGCTGCGATCGCCCCTGTAAAATCGTTTTGGTTGGCACGACCTTGAGCAATATCAAAAATTACTCGGCTCCAACGAACAATATCAGCTTGTGCCTCTTGATAAAAAGGAGAATCGGCATCGATCTTTCGGGCTTGGTGAATAGCCTGGTTAAAGCCAGAAGCTTGATGAGAATATAAGTAGACTTTACCACTTTCAGGAACGGCAGTTGTCAGAGAAGAACCTAATTTAAGATAAATTTTCGTCCTTTCCAGTAGGTTGCGGGCTTCCGAGGAAGACTGAAATAAAAGTGCAGCAATTGCTCCCCAGAAGAACCACTGCCACCAAGTTCTCTTGACTTGAGGAGATAGATATTGCTCGGATAAAATTGTCTTCTCTCTCCTAGAGAAAGCTTGTTTTTCAAAAGAAGGAGGAGAAGTAAGGGGTAAAATAGGAGAATTAACAGGGACAGAGGTTTTAGAGGTTACAAAGGAAGGTAATGAAACCGTTCGTACAGAAGGCTTTACCCGACTAATATTTGTTTGAGAATTATTAGTTTGCTCGATTTTAAATGATTTAACTTTAATGCCAATAGGAGAAACCTTAATACGATTTGTACGAATAAACGGAGGAACTATTTGTTGGCTAATGTTTAGCGTTGCTCCCTGGTTGTCCATAGGTCAAACTCCATTTACTAAATAGGCTGAACAGCAAGACTATTTGTCTCCACAGTCTACTATCTTTCTGCAATTATGTCGTACAAGTTTTTTTAAGATTTAAAGTAGATATCTCAATAATCTATAGAAGAATGAAACTAAGCAATTTCTTCAAGCAAAACAATAATAAATGGCAACCGATTATCAAAGAATTAGAAACTGTTGTTGGCAAGGAAGGTGTAGTCCGCCGCAAAGATGAATTACTCACCTATGAATGTGATGGTTTACCCAGCTATCGTCAACGTCCAGCAGTGGCTGTTCTTCCTCGCACTACCGAACAAGTAGCTGCCACAGTCAAAATTTGTCACGAACGCAATATTCCTTGGGTAGCAAGAGGCGCGGGTACGGGTTTGTCTGGGGGTGCCTTACCTGTCGAAGATTGCGTCCTCATTGTCACCGCCAGGATGAAACAAATTCTGGATCTTGACTTAGACAACCACCGCATTACTGTACAACCAGGAGTTATTAATAACTGGGTAACTCAAGCAGTTAGCGGTGCGGGTTTTTATTATGCCCCCGATCCTTCCAGCCAGATTATCTGTTCTATTGGAGGAAATGTGGCGGAAAATTCTGGTGGAGTTCACTGTCTTAAGTATGGCGTTACTACCAATCATGTCCTCGGTTTAAAATTAGTTATTCCTGACGGTTCTATTATTGATGTAGGTGGCTCGGTTGGGGAAATGCCCGGATACGACCTGACTGGCTTATTCGTCGGTTCTGAAGGCACTCTCGGTATTGCGACTGAAATTACCCTGCGAATTCTCAAAAGTCCCGAATCAGTTTGTGTAGTTTTAGCAGATTTCCCCTCTATCGAAGACTCTGGTGCAGCTGTTGCCGAGATTATAAGTGCAGGAATTATTCCCGCTGGCATGGAAATTATGGATAATCTCAGTATCAACGCAGTAGAAGACGTAGTGGCTACAGGATGCTATCCCCGCGATGCCGAGGCGATTCTATTAGTAGAATTGGATGGTTTGGAGGTAGAAGTAACGGAAAATAAAAAACGAGTCGCTCAAATCTGCCAACAAAATAATGCCAGAAATATTACCTCGGCTAGCGATCCCGAAACTCGCCTCAAAATGTGGAAGGGTCGAAAAGCAGCTTTTGCCGCTGCCGGACACATAAGTCCCAATTATTTCGTTCAAGATGGGGTTATTCCCCGCACTAAATTGGCAGCTGTTCTCAAAGAAATTAATTCCCTTAGCGAACGATACGGCTATCGTATCGCTAATGTTTTCCATGCTGGTGATGGCAATCTGCATCCCCTAATTCTTTACGATAATTCTGTTGAAGGAGCGTTTGAGACAGTAGAAAAAATAGGCGGGGAAATTCTCAAACTTTGTGTCGAGGCTGGAGGAAGTTTGTCTGGAGAACATGGCATTGGTTCGGACAAAAATTGCTATATGCCTTATATGTTTGACGAGATCGATATAGAAACTATGCAATATGTCCGCGATGCTTTCAATACCAAAGGATTGGCTAATCCAGGTAAGATCTTTCCTACTCCCCGTACCTGTGGAGAAGCTGCCAATGCTCAGAAAATGAAACAGTTTAAAGAAGCGGAGTTATTTTAATTGCTGATTTGTGGCGATCTCGCGAATGCGAGTGCTGCCGCACCGCGAGGCACGAGCGAACCTCTCGCCCGGACAAATTTATCCTCCTATAGTTGAACTACCCATACCCTGGAACATCAACCAAGAGAGAAAAAAGTTAGTAATAAAAATGGCGAGTAAAGCCGTAACTACTGCGGTGGTAGTTGATTGTCCGACTCCTTTAGCACCACCAGTAGTAGTTAACCCCCAACTACAGCCAATTACTGCCACTAAAGCCCCAAATACCACTGCTTTAATAATCGCACTGCACAAATCCCAAAATTGGAGGAAATTACGGACAGAATCGAGAAAAAGAAATTGGGAAATACCATACAAACTTTGGGAGATTGCTAATCCACCGATGATGCCTGTCATTAAAAAGAGAACAGTTAAAATGGGTAACATCAAACAACAGGCAAGGACACGAGGTAGAACGAGATAGTCAATCGGGTCGGTTTTGAGTACGTAGAGGGCATCGATTTGTTCCGTTACCCTCATGGTACCGATCTCTGCGGCAAAGGCGGAACCCACTCTTCCCGCTATTACTATTGCTGTTAACACTGGAGCTAGTTCGCGAGTCAAAGCTATGGCTAAAACTCCTCCTACTGCCTGTCCCGCCCCAAAATTAATAAACTCCCGCGCTACTTGAATCGTAAATACCATACCCACAAAAATCGCCGTAATTAGAGCGATCGCTAAAGAATCGGGACCCACTATTGCCATCTGCTCTAAGGTATTGCGTCGATGTATTTTTGCTTTTAGTAAGTGAATTAAAACCTGCCCTCCTAACAAAACAGCTGCTAGGAAGCGTTGAAACCATAGCTTTATTCCACTGTTGAAAGTTGTTTTACTGGTCATTGATTATCGATCTGGTATTGCTTGCTATCAATTATTACTAATGATCGATAACCAAAAATTAATATTTTCTATTTTTCCCCCTTAAAATAACTACCCTTCATTTTTATCAATGCGGAAACGTTCTACCGAGGATAACAAAGCTCGAGCAATACTGACGAGGTTTTGGAGAGAACCGGCAACTCTTTGGGACTCTTGAGAAGTTGCTTGAGCCGTTAACTCTACTGACTGCATTACTTGCGCTACAGCGCGAGAATTTTCTCTTTGTTCGACTGTATCGGCTGTAATCGAACGGACGAGGGTATCGATGCGATTAGAGACATGAATGATATCTTCTAGGGCTTTCTTGGCTTGTTCTGCCCTGTTAGTAACGTCAATTACCTCTTGAATACCTTCTTCCATAGCCGTCATTACAGAACCAGTTTCACTTTGAATCTGCAAAACAATCTGCTCGATTTCTTTCAAAGATTTGGCGGATCTATCCGCTAGCTGTCTTACTTCATCGGCAACTACTGCAAAACCACGACCTGCTTCTCCTGCTTTAGCTGCCTGAATCGAGGCATTAAGAGCTAGCTGGTTCGTTCTTTCGGCAATTTGCGAAATTAACAGCACGATTTTGGAAATTTCTTGAGATGCTTCTGCTAATCGCTTCACTTTACGAGCTGTTTCCGACACCGTTTCCCTAATTTGCAAGATTCCGGATACGGTACGTTCTACCGCGTTACCTCCTTTGAGAGCAGTGACCGAAGACGAACGGGCTACTTCTTCTGCTTCCCTTGCGCTCTCTGCAACCCGCTCGATTGACTCCGTCATCATCTGCACCGAGTTGAGGGTTACCGCTAACTCTTCTGCCATGCGTAAGGCTTCGCTAGACTGATTGCGGGCAAATAGCTCACTGTCAGTAGAGCTTTTATTTACTTGTTCTGCTGCCTGTTTTACCTGACGGACGATTTCCCGCAAGCTTTGAATGGTTAAGTTAAAAGCATCGGCAACTGCTCCTAACACGTCAGCAGTTACAGTAGCTTGTACGGTTAAGTCTCCTCTAGCTGCTCCCTCTACATCATCGAGGAGACGAATTACCTGTCGTTGCAAATCTTCTTTTGCTTGTTCGGTTTCTTCTGCTCTTCGTTGTGCTTCCTGAGTCGTAGTTAAAATCACTCCCGTCATCCGATTAAATCCAGCAGCCAAGCGACCTAATTCATCTTGAGAAAAAACTGTTGCTTTGGCATTCAAATTTCCTTGATAAACATCTTCGAACTGATTTTGTAAATCTTTGGTTGCCCGTTCTACTTGTTTAGCCGTAAAACTACCGAACAACATCGTCGTACCAAAGCTGCTTATCCCGGCAACTCCAGCAGCAACTAGAGCTATTAAAGGATTGACCGATCGCTCCTCTACATTATCTCGATCGGCAACATTTGACCCTACCAGTCCAATGGTAAAACCCACAGCGATCGCCGAGACAATTCCCGTAATACCAGCAGTTACTAATTGCTTTTTCCGCATCGAGGCATTAGTAAATCCGGCTAGCGGTCCTTGCTTAATTTCGACCGTCGGTTCAACGATTATTTCTGTTGAAGTACTCGTTGATGAAATAGAACTTTCGCCAGGTCGATCTTGTTCTTGACCTATCAAATTTGGCTCTTGAACGAGAGGATTTGTTTCCCCGGCTACGGGGCGATCGCTATTTACTGACTTCTGAACGTTAAATAAACCCGTATCGGGCAGTCCCCGTTCTAGTTCTTCAAGATCGAAAAAGCTGCTGTCGATTTCATCAAACTCTAACTCTTCTCTATCTTCAAATCCGTCTCGGTCTGAAATTGCACCGACATCTTCAACTGGCTGTCCGCCATGAGCTTCCGTCAGTACCGTATCTAATTCTAATTGAGAACTGCTTTTCTCTACTTGGCTGAGTTCAAAGCTAAAGTTGTTTTCTTCTAAAGAATCTATAGATAAATAATCTCCGAAAGACTCTGATTCTGATAGGGAATTTTCTTCATCTTCATCTGAATCGACCATAAAAGACATATTATTGGCAATCGGTTGGTAGCCGATACTATCTGGTTCTCTACTCTCTTGGGAGATAAAAGAAGCCATATCCTGCTCATTGTCTTCTAGGTCAAATTGGGCAAAAGGATCTAGAAATCCGCTATTGCCATGAAATTCTTCCCAGTTTTCTTCTCTTTCTTTCATGAAAGAAGTATTAATACCATCTCGTTCTTGTGGGACGATATTTTCTAAATATTCTTCTTCGATTTGAACTGGCTCTAAATAATCATCTTCGAGTTCAAAATCGTATCTATTTTTATCCTCATCATGTTTATCTAAAAATTCTTTATCATCAGCAAAATCTGTTGCCATCCAGTCTCGATCGTTTATATCTCGCTCTGCTACTGTTTCGGACGGCTTTATCTTCCCACAAGCTTCATCTCTTGTCTCGAATTGCTGCCGTAATTGTTGTACTTGCTCGATGCCGTTATAGGCAAAATCGAGTAGATCTTGCTCTTCGCTTAACTCCAATACTGCCTCATACTGTTGTTGTGCCAAATCGTAGTTTTGCAAGCCATAACAGTAAATATGACCCCGTAGCAGTAGGACATTAGGATCTTCTGGAAATTCTTCAGCCAAACGGTCGATAATTTGTGCTGCCCGCTCAAAATCTTCTTGCAGATAAGCTTTTTCCGCTTGTCCGTATTCTTGTGAATAATTTGTTCCTGATGCCATTTGCTTTTTATCAAATTAATCCAAATAATTATCAATAAACACTAAATTATTCTCATTATTGAGAGTAACCCCGACTTAACTTAAGCTGCCCATCTAGCCGAACGTAGAATCTCTATTTGGTCGAGCAAACTTAAAGCTCGATGGGACTCATCGTCAAGTTTCCATTGACCTTGAATAAAAGGAGCCATAGTATCTGGTAAATTAGTAGCAACTTGTAATTGTTCGACATCGAGCCAAGCCATTTCGCCTATACGCTCGATCGCCAAACCGATAACTTGTTCTTGGTTTTCAATGGCGATTATTGGTATTGCTGGTCTATCGGTTGTCAAAACTCCAGAATCGCCTAAAAATTGACCTAAATCGGCAACCCAAATTATTTTTCCCCGTAGATTAACCGTTCCTAATAACAAGGGCGATGCATTGGGGACAGGCGTGATTTGTTCGGGACTCGGTTGCATCACTTCAGCAATCCCCGTAGCTGGCAAAGCTAATTCTTCTCCAGAAGCTAGATAAAATTTTAAATGAAGTTCACCTTCTGGATTTTCCAGATTATCTAGTTCTAGCGATAGTGCTCCACCATCTCCTGTAAATAGTTCGGGATTACTAACCATAGTATTTATTGTCAATTTGCTTGATAGTTTGTCTTGGCAGCTACATGACAATTAGCTAAGTTTCAACTACTTTTTACTTTTTAAGCTTAAGCTCTTAGCAATTGTTTAACAGTACCAATTAGTTCTACTGGCTGGAAAGGCTTTGCTATATAGGCATCGGCACCTTGTTTCATTCCCCAGTAACGGTCAAATTCTTCTCCTTTAGAAGAACACATAACGACGGGAACATTTTGGGTTTTCGGATCTGATTTCAACCGCCGACATAGTTCGTAACCATTCATTCTTGGCATAACAATGTCCATAACAACTATATCGGGGCTAAACTTTTCTACATATTCGAGTGCTTCTACTCCGTCACTGGCTACTACTACTTTAAGCCCACTCCCTTTGAGAAGGTCAGAAATCATTTGCCTTTGCGCCAAGCTATCTTCTACAATCAGAACTTTACTCATAGCACGCTATCTGACAACAATTCATACGTAGTTTTTTTATCTTTTTTAACGAAAAATTTAGTCTTTGAGAGCTTAAAAATTATCATTTTTTTTGCTCATTTTCATTTATAGTTAATTACTCCTTATGAGGATCTTTTTTCTTTATAGGAAGACTAGTTAGTTTACATCTTTACTGGAGACGAGCCAATTGTCGAGAAGTCTTTATTGTTAATCGAGCTAAGGTGCTTTTCTACTAATGCCAATAACTCATTTTTTGTAAAAGGTTTGGTTAAATAGTCAGTTGCCGATAGAAGCTTAGCCTTAACGCGATCGATAAAATTATCTCGGTCTGCTAACATAATAATTGGAGTTTTTTGGCATATTTGAATATGTTGTAGCATAGTGCATAGTTCATAGCCACTAAATTGAGGCATATTGATATTGCACAAGATTAGAGTCGGTTTGATTGTCAGAATTAGGCTTAACGCTTCGATAGAATTTTTAACAATTGTCAAATCATAACCTCTCTGCTTCAGAATATACTCTACTTTATTCCCATTCGCCACGTCGTTATCTATGCAAATAATATGGGTCTTTTCTCTAGTTGCTTTCGGGAAAAATTCTATAGATTTGTCTCGCTCGTTATCCGACAGCTTAATCCAACCTTTTCTAACATAAGGCTCGATAGCTTTGGCTAGCTGAACTACAGAGGAATTTATATACCTTGATATTTGAAGCAAAGAAGCTTTTTTGTCTGTCCAGTCAGATAAAGTTTGATAGGTTTGCTTAGATAAACATAGGCGTAGTCGTTCTCGATCGCTAATCACGAGATATTGATGTGGCGATCGAATATAAGGATAAAACTGCTTCCACAATTTTATCTGATTCTTAATTGTTCTGATGACCGAAGAAACGCGTAGATTAGTTACTTGAGGAATTGGAAAAAAGTTTGAGGTAAAAATAATTTTTTTTTGATTTAAAATAAGTAGCTCAAATAAAGTTTCTTTGATTATATTTTGGACAATTGTTTGTACCTGAATAGGCTCGAGCAGCTGTTGTTGCAATAGCATAAGAATAGCGAAATATTCTGGCGCGATAGTTGAATGGCCGGATAAATCAGTTATTTGTTCCCTAGCCTTATCTTGTTGATAAAAATCAAGATAGTTTTTGAGACGAAGTATGTCTTGATTATTACTATCAGTGGCGTAGATAATTTGTCCCGCAACAAAAAAAATGAACCAGTTTCGCTGCTGAGATTGAGGTTTTATAAAAGGAAGAAAGTTTATCTCCGTATTAATACAATCCCAATCTTGCTTTTGTGGAAGATGAAAAGAGCAAATTTCGGTTTCCACGTACAGCATGCCTGTTTTTTGTTCGGATTCTAGCAGTTGCAAAATACTATAGATATTAATGTCGTGTAAATTTCCTTGCATTTTTTAGCTTGAGCCACTTACATATTACTCAAGTTTAATTGAAGAATTGGAAATGCCAAGCTTTAAATCAATGTTATTACCAAAAACCTTGGCAACCAATTCTCTAGCTAGTTATGCTGGATATGAAAGTCAGAGCCGACGCAAAGCAAATTAGATTTCGTCGAAGTAAAAATAATTAATTTGTCGAGTTATGATTTTTTCTAAAATATTCCGCCCATCTATAAATTTTTATTAATTTTTGTAAGCAATAAAAAATTGTCAGTACAGATGAAATAATCAAACTACTATAGAGCAAACAAAAAAAAATTCAATTTAAGCAATAATATTGCAGGGTTAGGCACAGAAGAGTATCGACGAGGAACACTAGGGTGCTATATCTGGCAGAGGTACAAAAACAAAGTAAAGGATTTATGGGAGGCTCTGAGACAAAGCTAAAGCTCTTAGCGTGTCAGCGTAACGATCGGAGTTGGAGTATTGTTCCTGGAAATGAGTTAATCGGGGCAGAAGAAGCAAGCAATTTTGGGGATGGTTCTCTAGTCATTGTCAACTTAAGTACTAATCGCCAAATTCAGGGAGAACCTGAATCGGCTTCTAAGAGAGTCATCGGTATTTTACAAGGGTTTTCTCGTTTGCTAGAGAAAACGAAAAATCAGGAAGACGAAATCGGACAATGGAAGGAGTCGCTGACTATTCAAAGTGAAGAGCTAAGTCGTCGAGAGATGGAAATGGAAAACCGTCTCGAGCGGCTCGAACAAATGGAGGAGGAATACAAACAACTAGAGCAGCAAAAGAAAGAAATTATTCTTGTTAAAGAGGAAGCCGACAGAATTAAAGAAGAATTTGAACGTAAAAGTCAGGAATTAAAAGGAGCTTGGGAACAACTTAGAGGAGAACAACAAAGCTTACAACAACAACGAAGTGAAATTCAACACTCAAACGTGTTAGATGAAGTGCAAACGTCTGCAATGCAAGCACTGATAGAGTCACTCTCATTAACTACACAACCCACAGAGTTGGTTAAAGAACACTTAACCCAAGCATTTACTGCCGTTAATGCTCATCAAGAATATTTAGATCGACACTGGCAACAACTGAAGCAACAAAAAGGCAGCTTAGAACACCAACAACAGGAAGTTGTACGACAAAGAGAAGAATTAACACAAAGCAGACAAGAATTGGAGGCAATTTTAACAGCATCTGAGGAAACAAAAATACAGCTACGAGTAAAGCAAGAGTCTTTGGCGACTAAGCAAGATTTGGCACAATGGTTGAAAGATTGGCAGCAAATAGAGGAGGAACTTCAAGAAACTATTGCTCGTATAGGTATTGAGTCGGGAGACTTCGATTTAGAGGCAAAAATCGATTTTGCTGCTCTAGAAAATATGCCCCTCATTGAGTTACAGAAAGTGGTAGACCGTCTGCAACAAGATTTAGAGAAAGTAATGCGGTTTGTCAACGAACAAGAAGAAGAATTAAATTGTCAATGTCAGACTGTTGAAGAATTAGAAGCCAAAGTCAAGGCAGCTAATGAACTAGACCGCTTAGCCTTAGAACAAGAGCTAGCGGAAGAAAAAGAAGCCAAGAAAATGTTAGATGAGACTTTGGTCGGTCAGCGTCGTTCACTCAGAGAAAGAGAGGCAATTTTATTACAACATCTACGCATTTTAAAACGTCGTCAAGGCACTCTCGACTTAGATGCTCAGCTCGAAGGAATCGATCTCGAACCACTGAAGCAGAAATTGGAACAGCAGCAGAGACAAATAGCAGAGCAACATTGGCAAGTCATTCAAGAAATCGCCCAACTAGAGCAAGATGTGCAACAGCTACAGCAAAATCTTCAGCAGCAGAGTTCTCAACAAGAGATATTTAAACAAAACATCAAACAAAAAGAAGAGCATTGGGAACAAGCTAAGATTGCTGTTGTTCAATTACAATCAAAACTAGATTTTTATCAACAACATTTGCAACCCCTACAAGATTGTCTTAACAAACTTCGTCAAAAACTAGAAGCAATCGAAGAATTAATCGTTACTTTGACGGAAAATAACAACCTTCAAGATCGAGCAGTAAATCAAATGCGGCAAATAGTTCAAGAGTTAACGACTACCTCAAAAATATCAGCAAGTTAGTGTGATTGTTAATTTTCAATTCAAGGGACTAATCTACACTCTGTCGATTTATCGTTTGCCTAAATAAAATCCACTCTCCGTCTACTTCAGCACTCGCCCCTCCGGGTAAAGTAGAAGTACGGGTTTTATTAGGCGCGTTAATTAGGTAAATGATGGCTTCTATTTGCTCGAAAGTAGGATTTTTGTCAATAATTCGGAAAAGAAACTGACGCAGAGCACGACGCTGTAGGGCGATAGGAGCCTTCCGCAGGCAAAAACGATTGATTTTGTAGTTATCTGGCACTATTACTTGCTTTAGTAACTGCCTAGCTTGAGTTTCTAGATATTCTACGTCAGCGTGTAATAATTCTGCGGTTTGTGCTAAAGACTTTTCTACTTGAGGATTGAAGTTATCGCTCAGATAAGGAATTAACTCATTGCGGATGCGGTTGCGAGCGTATTTAAGGTTTTGATTGGCAGCATCGAACCAAATCGGTAGTTGCAATTGTTGACAAAATTGTAGAGTCTCCTGACGAGAGACATCGAGTAAAGGTCGGACTAACTCAATAGTAGGAGTGACAAGACGTTGCCAGGTAAGAGAGCTTAAACCGTCAGCACCAGCACCGCGAATGAGATTATAAAGGAGAGTTTCTGCGCGATCGCTTTTGGTATGTCCGGTAACGATCGATTTAAACCCTCGTTCTCGGGCAATTTCGCTCAGAGCTTGATAACGCCATTGTCTCGCTGCTGCTTCGGTTTCTTTTAATGAATCGGCTACTTTAAGATAAAAAGGAAGATGCCAAGATTGGGCAATTTGCTGGACGTGCGCGGCAATACCAACATCTGAAGACCAACGATGATCGCAATGGGCGATCGCCAAAATCCATTCCCATTTTGGTTGTAAGTCTAATAGTAGTTTAGTCAAACACAGAGAGTCCTGTCCTCCCGATAAAGCAACTAAAATTCGTTGCTGTCGGGGTAATAATTGCCGTTGACGTAGAGTTTGATGCAGCCGCGCGTGCAACAGAGTCCATTTATCGCTCATTAGTCAAGAAGTCAGTAGGGACATTCCATGGAACGTCCGTACACCGAGTCACCGAGTCAATGGATAATTAATAATTATCCATTATCCATTATTGACTGTTTCCTGTTAAAAGAACCAACCGTAAGAATGTAACCCCTTACCCAATAAATTAACCCCCAGATAACAAATCCAAACCACCACTAAGCCTGTAGCTGCTAAAATTGCTGGTTTTCTTCCCTGCCAACCACGAGTAATCCGAGCATGGAGATAGGCAGCAAACACTAACCAGGTGATTAGTGCCCAAGTTTCTTTCGGGTCCCAACTCCAATAAGAACCCCAAGCTTCATTGGCCCAAACAGCTCCTGCAATAATCCCGATAGTAAGGAGAGGAAAGCCCAAACCAATAACGCGATAGCTAATATTATCCAAAGTATCGGCTAAAGTGAGACGTTCGGGAGATAGAGAAGGCTGAGAAACTTTTGTCGTTGCTCTGGCTAGATCGAGCACTACTGTCTTGCCAGTATTATTATTTATAGCTAGATTGTTTATTTTATCGGGGTTTGACTGTGTTAGTTTGACAGACGACTGTTTGAGTTGGTGACGATAACCACCAGTACCGACAGAACTACCTTTAAGTTCTACCTTTTGTCCGCCAGTAACGATCAAAAAGGCGATCGCTATTACAGAACCTACCATTAGTGTAGCGTAACTGAGCATCATGATACTGACGTGCATCATTAGCCAGTTAGATTTGAGAGCTGGTACTAAAGGAGCGGAAGCTTGCATTTCTGGCGGTAGAGATAAAGCGGCAAAAGCGGTCACTCCCATCGCTAGAGGACTAGTAAATACCCCGACCAAACGACTGCGACTCATTTTTTCCGCAATTAAATGAATTGTCGTTATGCCCCAAGCAAGGAAGAAAAGGGATTCATATAGATTGCTTAAGGGAAAATAGCCAGCCTCCAGCCAACGAGAACCGAGTAAAGCGGCAGTACAGAGATTGGCGATCGCCATTCCCGCCGTACCTAAAGCTGGTAAGTATGGTATGTCCGGGAATGCAGTTCCTAACCAATATATCAGCATGGTTAGGAAAAGGATAAAGAAAGAAGCATTGTCCAGCCAGTTCTGGAGTGTTACTAAATCCATAAGTTTGCTCTATCGTGCTTAGTAAATCGAGTTTATAAAGGATACTGCTTATGAGATAGGGGCTAAAGCTTTCAATTGCAAAATCTTTTCAATCACATCGGCAACTACCTTATCGGGAGTAGAAGCACCGGAAGTCACTCCAACAGTAATCGGACCTTCTGGCAGCCAATTTTCTGCTACTTCCAGATCTTTATTGAGTGGTTTGTGTTCGACGCGGTTGCCAGGACCGATACGAGCAGCACTATCTATATGATAAGAAGGAATATTATAGTCGATGGCAATTTCCTGTAGATGAGTAGTATTGGAAGAATTAAAACCGCCAATTACTACCATCAAAGACAAATCCTCTTTGACCAGATCGAGCATGGCATCCTGCCGTTCTTGAGTCGCATCACAAATGGTATTAAAGCTCATAAAATGCTCGTTCAACTCAATCGGACCGTATTTTTTGAGCATAGTCTGCTCGAATAGTTTACCAATTTGTTCTGTTTCACTTTTGAGCATTGTCGTTTGATTGGCAATACCAATTCTGACTAAATCTCGATCTGGATCGAAGCCTTCAGAGTAAGCATTTTTGAATTTAACGAGAAATTCCTCTTTGTCGCCACCGTTGAGAATATAGTTAGCTACATACTCTGCTTGTTCCAAATTGAGAACTACTAGATATGTATCCGCAAAAGAACTAGTCGCGATCGTCTCTTCATGCTTATATTTCCCATGAATGATAGAAGTGTAGCTTCTTTTTTTATGTTTTTCGACGGAATTCCAAACCTTGGCAACCCAGGGACAGGTAGTATCTACCATCGTACAACCTTTATCATCTAGCATTTGCATTTCTGTCACGCTGGCACCAAAGGCAGGCAAAATAACTACATCACCAGCTTCAACAACAGAAAAATCTTTGTTTCCATCGATCGTAGAAATAAAATCTACTTTCATTTCCCGCAAACGCTGATTGACTGAAGGATTATGGATAATTTCGTTGGTAATCCAAATTCTTTGCGTAGGAAAGTGCTGACGGGTTTCATATGCCATTGCTACTGCTCTTTCTACCCCCCAGCAAAATCCAAAAGCCTCTGCCAAACGAATGGTGACTTCTCCTCGTTCTAGCCGATAGTTATTATTGCGGATGGTTTGAATTAGACTGCTTTGATACTCAGTATTCAGTACGCCAGCAACTTCTGCTTCATGTCCAAATCCTTTACGATGATAATTTTCGGATTTTTGCAATGAACGTTTAAAAGCTTTAGTATCCATTTGATTGTTTGTCATTTTTCTCTTGGGAAAATTGCAATAAAAAACCCGCCTTCTACTTAGTCAATTCTAAGCCGAAAGGCGGGCTAATCTTCTCTAAGAAAGTTATTGGCGAAGCAATTTTCAAGATAATTTAGAAGTCAGAAGTACTTGCCACTTCACCAGAACCACTCATACTGCCAATGCTAGCACCGAGAACATCGGACTCTTTGACAAAACCGCTATAGGCTTCCATACCATGTTCCCCAATATCAAGACCTTGGATTTCCTCTTCTGTAGCTACGCGCATACCAAAGATAGCTTTGAGAATTAGCCAAGCAACAGCACTGAAGATGGCAGTGAAAGCACCGATAGCGAGTATACCAATAATTTGGCTAATTAATTGTCCTATACCACCACCGTAGAAGAGACCAGTTTCCGTATTAAACAATCCAACCGCTAGTGTCCCCCATATACCATTGACAAGGTGAACGGAGATTGCACCGACAGGATCGTCAATTCTAATCGAATCAAAAAAAGCTACGGAGAAGACAACAATAATACCGGCAATTAGACCAATAATTACCGCACCCCAATAATCAACGCCAGCACAGCCTGCGGTGATACCGACTAAACCAGCCAGGATACCATTAATAACCATAGAAAGATCTGGCTTGCCATCTTTGATCCAGGAAGTAGCGGTAGCAGCAATTCCACCTGCTGCAGCTGCTAGGTTAGTGGTAACTGCAATATAGGGTACTGCTTCATTGGCCGCTAATTCAGAACCTGGATTGAAGCCAAACCAGCCAATCCAAAGAATCAAACATCCCAAAGTAGCAATACTCATATTATGTCCTGGGATAGCATTAATGCGACCGTTTTGATACTTACCTTCTCTAGGACCGAGAATGACTGCACCTACTAAAGCCGCCCAGCCACCGACAGAATGGACTATGGTCGAACCAGCAAAGTCGGAAAAACCCAAGCCATCCAACCAGCCACCACCCCAAAGCCAGTGTCCGGTAATGGGGTAAGAAATTGCGGTAAGTAAAATACTGAAAATGATAAAGTCAATAAACTTAATCCGTTCTGCTACCGCACCGGAAACAATAGTAGCCGCCGTTCCCGCAAAAGCTGCTTGAAACAAGAAAAAGACAGGTACGGGTAAACCTGCGGGGAAAGGATCGAGTCCATAGACTTCTGATTCTCCACTCAAGAACCAGCCACCGCCACCAATAAAACCGTTACCATTACCAAACATCAAGGAAAAACCAATTGCCCAGAAAGAAATAGTCGCCAGAGCAAAAACAATTAAGTTTTTTGCCAGGATGTTCACAGCATTTTTCTGACGACAAAATCCGGTTTCGAGCATACCGAATCCCGCGTTCATAAAAATTACGAGAATGGCTGCTACTAAAACCCAAATGGCATTTAGAGTTCCCTGAACTTGTTCTGGAGTAAGTGCTTCTTCAATATCTTGAGCGACAGCAGCACTATTCCAGACAGTAATAATTATGGCAACTAAAGGAATACAAGCTAGCCAATAGGGAGAAAAGAACTTAGTAATAGTTGAAATAGGTTCTAGATAAGATGATGTTGAGCGCGATCGCTTACTCAAAGTAAGCGATTTTCTCTTCGTGAAAGTTGCTTGAGACATGGTCGCTTTATCTTTTAGGGTTTCTAATTGAACTCCAGCTAAGTTTGAGAATTTTTGATTAAAATAAAATTCTCTGAAAACTAAGTATCTTGGGGTCGAGCTAGACCGATTGGTTTACCAGATTGGTTTAATAAGCAACAATATTATCTGGATATTGCCTTTCTGGTCTATCGTACCGTTAGCCATTTTGCTAACAATAATTTATTTGATTTTAGTCTTAGAAAAAAATTTACAGACAAAGGTGATATTTAGTCAAGATTTTAATTAATCCCGATCTACTAGCTTTACTCAATTAATAGTAAGAATCAAGGTTTGTCTTTTTTGATTATTTTTTCTGTATCAAAATATACTTATACTTTAAAAAAACTCTTAAAAAAGAAAAAGAATGTAAAGGCTAGCTAAACAAAATTTACATTCAATAGAAACAAATTAGAAATTTTCTTAAAGTTGCATTTGCTGTTTATCTCTTAAAAATTGAATGAGAAGCAGTAAAAAATAAAAAATTAATTTTTTGCTTAATAATTTATAATAACTCGATTTGTTTTTTCGTCTTCTTATCTGATAAATTTATCCAATCTATTTGTCATGAAGTTGAGACTAGTTGTTTTAAAGCCGAGAGTTCAGTTTCTTTTTGTATAGTAAAGAATAAAGATTTTAATCTTTGGCTAAGAGTTTTTCTTGCCCATATTTCCAAATAGTAGGGGCAAGGAAAAAAGCGATCGCTAATATTAGAGCAACCACGCCCGCACGAGCAATCCAATTAACGATTTGTTGTAGAGAAACTAAATTTCCTAAAAAATAAGACAGAGTTACTATAGTTGTAGCCCAAACAGTAGCACCGCCAAAATTACACAATAAAAATTGTCTATAAGGCATCTGGGCAATACCAGCCATTGGTCCGGCAAAAATCCGTAATAAGGTAACGAAACGACCAAAAAAAACAGCCTTAGCTGCGTTTTTACTGAACTGTTCTCTAGCTAATTCTATCTGTCGTTCCTGAATACGAAAAACTCGTCCGGCACGAACGAGAAATGACCAGCCGCCTACTTTACCAATCCAGTAACCAAAATTATCCCCCAAAACTGCTCCGGCGATCGCGCTGCCGAGTACGAGCCAATAATTCAACTCGCCGCTACCTGCCAAAAAACCACCAACGATGGTGATTGTTTCTCCTGGTAAGGGAATACCAGTGTTTTCTAAAGCTATACCCACAAATACCGCCCAGTAACCGTATTGACGAGCGATTTCCTGAACGTTCTCTAAAGACAAAAGCTCAATTGACATTCACAACCTTTACAAAGGTTTACCTATATTCACATACATCTTGACGCGAACTAGGCGTTAGTGTCAATTGTTCAGTCATCAGTCATCAACTGATAACTGATGACTGATGAGTGTTCCCTGTTTACTGTTCCCTAATTAGGTAGGAATTGCTTCGCCCGGACGTAGTTTAGCCCATTTACCCGTCTCTCTTAGGAAACTATGGCAACCCACTACATCCCATTCCATCTCGATATAATCGTCTTTGGGACGAATGTTGACATTGATGGTAGGTTCTTTAGGCTCAAAATCTGGGTTGTCAGTAAGATGAATTTGTTGGTGTTGTGTTTCTACCGCGTGATAGGTCTGACAACGGTCAACGAAGTAGCAATTGACACAAATACACATGGTCTTAACTCTTGAGTCCTTTCTTGTTAATCTAGCTCAGACCAGAGTATATTTAAAAGTTTGGTTGATTTTTATTAATTAATGACTTTACAAACAGTTGATTCATCTCTTTTTTTTACTAACTTGCCTTTTAGTCTTGAATGGCTACCAACTTCTGCTTATTTAGTAGGAGGTGCAGTAAGAGATGCCTTGCTTCAAAGAAAAAAAACCTATTTAGACTTAGATTTTGTTCTGGCAGAACGAGCAGTAGAAACAGCTAGCCAAATTGCTCGTCATTACCAAGCTGGATTTGTGGTGTTAGACGAGAAAAGACAAATTGCCAGAGTGGTTTTTTCTAAAGGTACGGTTGATTTTGCGCTACAGGAAGGAGAAAGTTTAGAATTAGACTTGCGCAGACGAGATTTTACGGTAAATGCGATCGCCTACAATTTACACGAACAAAAACTAATCGATCCCTTGCAGGGGGTTAAGGATCTAAAACAGGGTGTCTTGAGAATGGTTTCTTCGACCAATTTAAAAGAAGATCCTCTCAGGCTATTACGAGCTTATCGTCAAGCAGCTCAGCTTAATTTTACAATTGAACCTACTACTAGAGAAACTATTCGTTCTCTTGCCCCTCTAATTGGTAAAGTAGCTGCCGAAAGAGTACAAGCCGAACTCGAATATCTTTTCTCCAGTTCTCGAGGAAGTAGCTGGTTGATTGCGGCGGGAAAAGATGGATTACTCGAACCCTGGTTCGAAGAAATTGACACGGCAAAATTACAACAACTTACAACAGTCGATACAGTAGCGCGGTCTTTAAAGCAAAAGTGGCCTAATTTAGGAAAGAATTGTTCTAATTGGCTGGCTTTAGCTAAATTGGCTACACTAGTGTCTCAAAACCCCACAGTAGCAGAATTAGAGCTGGTCAGATTAAAATACTCTCGCGCTCAGCTACGAGCAGTTGTAGCAACAGTAAGATATTTACCTCAACTACAAGGGATGAACTGTTTGAGGAGTTTGAGGGAGCAATATTTTTTCTTTCAAGAAGTCAAAGATATCTTTCCTATTTTAGTAGTGCGGGCGCTCGCCACTGGAGTAGAAGAGAAGCTCGTTAATCTCCTAGTCAAACGTTATCTAGATCCAAGGGATTTGGTTGCTCACCCTCAACCGCTGATTACAGGTAAAGATCTGATTCGCAATTTACACATCAAACCTTCGCCCCTAATTGGCAAATTACTAACAGAAATTCATATTGCTCGTATTGAAAATAAAATCTCGACTGCCGAAGAGGCAATAGAATTTGCTAGGTTTTTGATAGAATTAAGCGACTCCTTCGAGTATTAAATGTGTCTCTTATCAATTAATTGAAATAAAAAGAACGCACTAAAATCGAATTACGTCTGGGACGACTAATTAATCCTTCCTGTTCTAGCTGATTAATTAGCCTAGTCACAGTTACTCTCGTTGTCCCCATCACATCAGCTAATTCCTGATGAGTTAAAGGCAATTCTATTAACTTTCCTTCTACTACTTGACGACCAAATTTGTTGCCTAACCAGATCAACATTCTTCGCAAACGCTCGTACATTTTTTCTGAGCGGACGATACAAAGTAGCTCTTCTGTTTGTTGAATATAACGGCAAATTTCTGCTGATAACTTACTCCACTGATTTAAGGGAATATAAGCTGCTTTTACCTGGGTTAAACATTGAATTTGATAAGGATTTGCTCGGGATAGAGGCTGTCCGATTATATCGCCATCTCCCCAATAGCCAAGAATTGTCGCTGTACCTTCTACATCCCAGGTAAAAGTTTTTACTACACCTTTTTTGATTAGCCAAAAAGCATCCTGTTTTAGTGGTATGGTTTCGCGGGCATGAAAAGTATAATCTCTCCGATTATTGGTTAAGATTGCTGACATGAGTCGTCGTGTTAATTTTTATAAAGAGGATATTTAGCAACTCGCCACAGTTAATAAGACTAATTATCAATAGTTAGGAGCAAAAGGTAGAGTTTGTCATTCTGATTTCGACGATATAAATAGCAAATCTGATTTATGTATTCTAAGAATATTGCTAATATTTTTCAAGTAAGTTTAAGATTAAGTCCTTCGAAGTTTATCTAGGGTTCGGATAATAGACAAAGGGGAATTAAACAAATTAGTCATTTATGAACCTAAACGTTGAGATCGAAGGAGAAGGCTTTCCTATTCTTTGTTTGCACGGACATCCAGGTTTGGGTGGGAGTATGTCGGTATTTACTAACCACCTGTCTCAAAAGTATTTAACCATCGCTCCCGATCTCCGTGGATATGGTAAGAGTCGCTTTCGGGAAAATTTTTACATGAGGGATCATCTTAGCGATCTCCAAAAATTACTAGATCGCTATCGCCTCGATCGCTGTCTTTTGCTTGGCTGGTCTTTAGGGGGAATTCTTGCTTTAGAATTAGTTATTAGCGATCCTCAGCGATTTAGCGGTCTGATTTTAATTGCTTCTGCCGCTCGTCCCCGCAGTAGTCATCCCAAGGTAAGTTGGCAAGATTTACTCTATACGGGTATTGGTGGGATCGTTAACTATATCAAACCAGGATGGCAGTGGAATATAGATAATTTTGGCAGGCGATCGCTATTCCGCCATCTTCTTTACCAGCAGACTCCGGAAGCTTATCAATATCTAGCTACTGAGGGAGTCAAAGCTTATCTAGGAACCTCTGCTGCGGCTAACAAAGCACTTTCTCAAGCACTTCGGGAGGGATACAATCGTCTCGATGCTCTCACCGAGATCGATCTCCCCTCCTTGATCTTAGCTGGTGCTCGAGATCGACATATTACTGCTGCTTTCAGCTACGAAACCGCTCAGAAACTAAGAAATTGTCAGTGGAAATGCTATCCTAATACAGCTCACTTGTTTCCCTGGGAAATTCCCACACAAGTGCTGTCAGATATCGATCGCTGGCTTGACAATCATCCCGAAGCAGTCACAGCAGAGACAAGCCTTTAAAAATTACTTATTACTTATTATTACTTATTAAGTTTGGCTGCTGTAGATACCAAACAATTTAAAATCTCTAACTTCACCTAAATCATTAGCAATAGTTAATTCTGTCGGTTGCTTACAACGCTTGAATTTTACAGCGATGCCTTGGGCACCTTCATTCTTTAAATCTTCAACGTAGCCAGACTGAGCGTCAAAAGCTTCTTTTTGACTGAGGAAAGGACCAAAATAGTAAGTGCAGCTAGGTTGTTGCGTATTAATCTCGATCCACCACGCCCAACCAAGGAGGTTAAAAACGCTAATTAAAGTTTCTCTCATTATCTTTCTCCTTTATTACTCGAATTAATCTACTCGAGTACCTTATATTGCTATTTTTTGCGTTTTTTAAAATTTTGTTACAGATTTTTTATTAAATTTATACAACCCGAACCCATGTTTGGAAAGAATTGTAGGAAAAAATCTTTTCTCAGGTCGAGATTAACCATTGTTGACGGAAAATTTCATATAGGGCGATCGCCGTCGCCGTAGAGGCATTAAGACTGGGTGTCTTTCCTACCAGTGGAATAGCTACTAGTTCGTCACAACAACGTCGAGTCAATTGACTTAAACCATTACTTTCAGAGCCTACCACTAATCCTATCGCGCCCCGAAAATCAATTGTGTGTAGTAGTTTACTACTTTGGGCAGCAGTTCCATAAATCCAAAAACCTGCTTCTTTTAATCGCTCGATAGCCTGGCTCAAATTAATCACTCTGGCGACGGGAAAATTTTCTAAGGCACCAGCAGCTACCTTCATTACCGTCGAAGTAACTCCTACCGCTCGCCTTTGGGGTATAATCAGTCCCCGTACGCCCATAGCTTCGGCAGTGCGAATAATAGCTCCCAAATTGTGGGGATCTTCGATCCCGTCAGCAATGACGATGACTGGCGATTGAGTTTGAGTTTTTGCTTGTTCGATCAACTCATCCAACTCCCAGTAGGAATAAGGAGCAATTTGGGCAGCTACACCCTGATGATTTGCTCCCCGAGTCAGGAGATCGAGACGCTTTACCTCCACTTCATCGATAACTGTACCCCCTGCTTTGGCTGCTTGTAGCAGAGGAGAAAAATGGTTGGTATGGCGCAGTTTGCGAGTAATCCAAATTCGGTTAACTTGGCGATCGCTTTCTAATACTGCTAGAACTGAATGGCGACCATAGACGAGATCTTCGTCTCCTTTTGCTTTTTCGGGAGGCTGCCAAGAATAGCGATCGCCGTTAGTATTGGAGGAAGGAGAAATAGATTTTTTCTTTCGCTTGTTCTCCTCCCAAGAGCGACTGGGCTTGGTCATCGGATTAAATTTATTTTAATTCTAGTTTAGTCAACAGTTCATACAAACGCTGAGGATCGGTTAAATAAAGATAGCCTATTAAAGTTTCTAAACTAGTAGCTTGTTGATATATTTTTCCGGATAAGCGTCGTGGCTTTCCTCCTGCTGCATTTCTTCCCCGGCGCAGAATCTCCTTTTCTGAGGCGGTGAAATGAGGTTGGAGCATTTCCACATAAACCGCCTGGGTTTCGGCTCTTACTTGAGCGACAACTCGATTGTGATAATCGGCAACTCGCATTGGAGGCATTAGATAATAGGTACGTATATATAGTTCGTATACTGCATCTCCTATATATGCCAAAGCTACTGGTGATAATTGCTCTATCTTGGAAAAATCATCAACAGTAGGCAAGTCGATCCCTATTGTAGCTCGTGCACAAGTTTGAGCCGAGGCGGTTGACCCTTGCTTGGTCCTATCTTGCTCTGTAAATTCACGCCTGATAATGACGTTAATCCTTATCTTTAATGTTTTCAATCGCCGCTTCAACAGAAGGCTGGAGAGAAAGAAATTTCTCCAAACGAACTAGCTTGACTGTCTGAGTCACGCGTGCATTTGTGACTATCTGCAAGCTACCACCAGCGGTTTGTGCCTTCTTGACAAGCTGTACCAATGCTCCCAAACCGGAACTATCGATAAAGTCGATTTGAGAAAGTACCAAAATCACGTTTTTAGGTCCATCATCGATACAACTACCGATAACTTTCCGGAAAGTAGGTTCCGAAAAAGCATCTAGTAATCCGGTAAGACGAAATATTTGATAATTTTGCCTGACTTCACGAGTGCCTCTTAAGCTAACTGTCAGGTTTAGCTGTTCAGGAATAGTCTCCTCCTCAACTCTAGCTTAATCTGGTCGACCGTATTTCGCCATATAAGACGCAGCCCTGACGGGGTAGTCGACTTTGTCAATGGTACAGTATAGCCCATTTCCTTGCGAAAATGTCGATTCTTAGTTTTGATTAAAAAGGTTTTCGCTTTGGTAGCGACAACAAAATCAACAATTTAAGCAGTATTTCGACGACAAAAAACCCCACTCTAAAAGAAGGGTGGAGTTAGAAGAGCAAGAGGAATTAACTTAAATAAAAGTTAAAATAGACAGAAATTTATTTGGCTTTTCTTACATAATGAATAGTATTCTTACTCGTCTATCAGTACATTGGTGTAAACACTGAAGTTTAGCTCCTTTGCTAGCTAATTTGGATATTTTTACGGAGATGAGAAAGAAAAAAACCCAAAAATCAAGGGACAATAAGTAAGAGCTTTCCACCTCTAAAACTTGCCCTTTCCGGATATCGAAAGATGTGAAGGAAATTTAATTTTGTATTCGTGTCTTTAAAAATTGGCGAAATGGCAGGCTCGTTGTAGAGTAAGCAAAAGGTTAATCTGTTAGATATAAGTACTGGATTATTAAATTTGCGATCGCCAATGAGCTTTATTAATTTTTTAAAAAAACTCAAAATATATATTCAGAAAATACCAAGGCTTTTTCGCGTATTTATAATATTGTTCATATTTCCACTGATTGTTAAGTTTGTTGTACTTCCAGCTTTTTCTGGACAACCAATTACAATAACTGTTTTAATTAATGCACTAGAAGCAGCGCAATGGCAGCCTTTAGTAGAAGAATTTCAGCAGCAACATCCCAATATTCGTCTGCAGATTATTGAAGGACCTAATGCTACCGACCAAGTAGAAGATCTTTACACATCTTCTTTTCTGCTGGGCAACTCCCCCTATGATTTAGTCTATATGGACATCATTTGGACACCCAAATTTGCTGCTGCAGGGTGGTTACTGGATTTATCCGATCGCCTCTCTTCAGAAGAACTAGACCAATTTCTTCAGGGAGATGTTCGTGGTGGTATGTATCAGGAAAAATTATATCGTATTCCTTTTCGTTCCGATGCGGGCATGCTTTATTATCGTCAGGATTTGCTCGAACAGGCAGGATACGATCCTCCAGAAACTTTTGCAGAACTCATACGTATTTCTCAGGACTTACAACAGCAGAATTTAGCTGACTGGGGCTACGTTTGGCAAGGCAGGCAATATGAAGGTTTGGCAGCTATGTTTGTGGAGATACTGAGGGGTTCTGGTGCTTTTTGGATAAACCCAAAAACTTTAGAAGTTGGACTCGATCTACCAGAAGCGATAAACGGAGTTGATTTTCTTGTCAGTACTATTACAAAAGGTATTTCTCCTCCAGGAGTTACTACTTATGGAGAAGATGAAACCCGCCGCTTATTTCAAAGCGGTAGAGCGGTTTTCTTGCGCAATTGGCCTTATGTCTTTGCTTTAGCCTCAGATTCTCCTGTTGCCGGCAAATTCAATATCAAACCAATGGTTCATGCCCCAGGGGAAAGCAGTGGTGCTTGTCAGGGAGGATGGGGACTGGGTATTGCTTCAACTAGCCAACATCCAGAAGAAGCTTGGCAAGTAATTCAATTTCTCAGTAGTGAAGAGACGCAACGTAAATACACATTGATTACTGGCTATGTACCCAGTCGTAGATCCCTTTTCAACGATCCAGAGATTGTCGCTAAATACAGTCACTATCCTCAATTATTAGAAGTAATCGAAAACTCTGCTTTGCGTCCTCCCATCGCTCAATATGCCCAAGCTTCCGATATTTTGCAGCGTTATCTCAGTGCGGCTTTAACCCAAAGAATGAGTTCCGAACAAGCTATGAAAGCTGCAGCAGAGGAAACTAGAAGACTTTTATCAGTGAACAGTCAGCAGTCATCAGTGAGTAGATTTTAGGTTAAATAATAATCTACCCAACACCTATTTCCTATTTCTAGACATGAAACAAAACACAATCGTTCGCAGAGAACAATTAATAGGTTGGCTATTATTAATTCCGGCTTTGTTAGTATTATCTTTAGTCTTTGTATATCCTATTGTCCGGGCTTTTTGGTTGAGTTTATTTACTGAAAATTTAGGTACTCAGCTACAACCAATTTTTTCTGGATTGACTAATTATTCGCGCATGTTAGGAGATGGAAGATTCTGGCAAAGTATGGGCAATACTACTATTTTTACAGTTGTAAGCGTCTTGCTAGAATTAGTTTTGGGCATGGGCATTGCTTTAATTCTCAATCAATCTTTTCGAGGTAGAGGAGTTGTCAGAACTATTGCTATTATTCCTTGGGCATTACCGACAGCAATCATGGGATTAGCTTGGGCTTGGATATTTAACGATCAATTTGGCGTAGTCAACGATCTTTTACAAAGAGTGGGATTAATTCAAACCGGGATTAGTTGGTTGGGAGAACCGACTCTAGCAATGATGGCGTTAATTATTGCCGATGTTTGGAAAACTACACCTTTTATTAGCATCATTTTGCTAGCAGGATTACAATCTATTCCTCAAGATTTATATGAAGCTCATGCCATGGATGGGGCTAATCCTTGGCAGAGTTTTTATCAGATTACTCTACCTTTATTGATGCCACAAATTTTGATTGCTTTGCTATTTAGATTCGCTCAAGCTTTTGGTATTTTCGATCTGGTACAGGTGATGACTGGTGGAGGACCCGCAGGCGCAACAGAAACAGTCTCTATTTATATTTACTCGATGGTAATGCGTTATCTGGATTTTGGTTATGGTGCAGCTTTGGTTGTAGTAACTTTTTTATTGTTAGTTTTGGCAGTAGCAATTACGGCTCGACTACTGCAAAGAGTTCGTTCTGTTTGAGGTACATGGATTGATATAGCGGTTATCAATTACATGAGGCAGACAGTTTAACCTTTTAAAGTAGAGAGCGATCGCCTTAGCTGCCTAAATCTAAAAATTTATCAGCAATAGTACAATTGTTCGGTTTGGCAAAAATTCTTAAGTATAAAAAAGGCAATCTAGCCGAACGTCAAGCAGAATTATTAAATTCCACTACAATATCTCTACAATTTTCCCCCGACTCACTCTTTTCCTCCCCCACAATTCCCTCTTCCTCAAAGGAAAAGGAACTCAAAACCATAGAAGATTGGTTAGATAGCCCGATCTGTGCTTATGTAGGTGCTTATTGGTGGTATTGGCGAAAAGAGCGTAATTGGGTATTGGGAGATACTAGTACGGGCTATATCGCCGTTTCCGCACCGCAAGAGAAGCGAAAACATGGCACAATGAGAGACGTTTCTTAAAAATTAGTTAACAACAAATTGTAAATTAGTTATCTAGAAGGAGTCAGGAGTCAGAAGTCAGGAGTCAGAATAAATTGGGTTTAAGAACTCATTAAAATCTTTGATTTAGATAGTCTTTAATTAACGGTAAGAACAATCTTCAGTTAATTATCTCCTGATTCGTGTTTCCTGTATTCTCTCTCCTGATTAAATCACTAACAATTAACTAATAAAAACTGATATGACCGTAACTCTCCAAGCTCCTCCGAAAACCCGCCGCGTCGTTTTTCCTTTTCCTGCCATTGTAGGTCAGGAAGAAATGAAATTGGCTCTACTGCTTAATGTCATCGACCCCAAAATAGGCGGCGTAATGATTATGGGCGATCGCGGCACGGGTAAATCTACTACAATCCGCGCTTTAGCCGATCTCCTTCCAGAAATTGAAGTAGTAGCTAACGATCCTTTTAACAGCGATCCCAGCGATCCTGACTTAATGAGCGATGAAGTCAAGCAGAAACTAGAACAACAAATTCCCCTAGAAATCGTCAAAAAAAAAGTGACCATGGTCGATCTCCCCTTGGGAGCCACAGAAGACCGAGTTTGCGGCACGATTGATATCGAAAAAGCTCTCTCTGAAGGAATAAAAGCTTTTGAACCGGGATTGCTCGCCAAAGCTAATCGAGGAATTCTCTACGTAGATGAAGTTAACCTCCTCGACGACCACTTGGTAGACGTTCTGCTCGACTCTGCTGCTAGTGGTTGGAATACAGTCGAACGGGAAGGCATTTCCATCCGACATCCCGCTCGTTTTGTTTTGGTCGGTTCTGGCAACCCCGAAGAAGGAGAATTGCGTCCCCAATTACTCGATCGTTTTGGTATGCACGCCGAAATCCATACAGTAAAAGAACCAACTTTACGAGTGCAAATTGTCGAACAAAGGTCGGAATTTGACCGCGATCCCCAAGCATTTTATGAAAAGTACCTCGAACAACAAATAGAACTACAAAATAGACTCGTTCAAGCCCAAAAACTGCTCCCACAAGTAACCATCGATTACGAGCTTAGGGTGAAAATTTCTGAAGTTTGTGCCGAGTTAAATGTAGATGGATTACGGGGCGATATCGTTACTAACCGTGCAGCTAAAGCTCTAGCTGCTTTTGAAGGACGTACTGAAGTGACTGTCGATGATATCCGTCGAGTTATCGTTCTTTCTTTGAGGCATCGACTGCGCAAAGACCCATTAGAGTCTATCGATTCTGGTTACAAGGTAGAAAAATCCTTTGCTCGCGTGTTTGGATTGGAAATAGAAGAATAGATTAAATAATTGTTACTCCACGGTACTCCGTCCTACAACGGCGGAGTTGCCTTATCTGCAAGTACTCACTCAAAGCAACCACAAGAAAAGTTGCTACCTTAGAAATAGCAACTCATACTTGAGTTGTGCTCGCAAAGATAATCACTATGTAGTACAAGCTTTTTATTAAAGTAAAAAGTAAGAAGCTTGCATTACTAGATATTATATTTGAGACCAACTAAACCCCCTACCTATCTGCAATCACTCTCCAAGGTTATGGAAGCAACTCAAGGCTGCAAAGGAGAACCTCTGATAGAACTGAAGGGAGCTTGCAAGTCCTTTGGTGATAAGCTTATTCTCGATGATATCGATTTAACTATTTATCGTGGAGAAGCTTTAGTCATTATCGGTCCTTCGGGTACGGGTAAGTCAACTATACTCAGAGCTATTGCGGGATTACTACCTTTAGACCAAGGAGAAATTTACGTCAAAGGGCAAAAGCGATGGGGATTAATCGAAGATGGGGAAGATCCCATCGGTATTAGCATGGTATTTCAGCAGGCTGCCCTTTTTGACTCTCTAACGGTCGAACAAAATGTCGGCTTTTTACTGTATCAGCACTCTCGTTTATCGCCGACAAAAATTAGGAAATTAGTAGAAGAAAAACTGGAAATGGTTGGTTTGGGAGGCACGGGGGATCTATATCCTTCAGAATTGTCTGGTGGTATGCGCAAGCGAGTCAGTTTTGCACGAGCCATTATTTCTAATCCAGAAGATTCCAAAAGTAACTCAGAAGTGATTCTCTATGACGAACCTACTGCGGGTCTCGATCCCATCGCTTCAACGGTAATTGAAGATTTAGTCCGTCAACTACAACACATAGAAGGGATCTGCGGGACATATGTCATGGTCAGTCACCAAAATAGCACTATTCGTCGCACCGCTGACCGCGTTGTTTTTCTCTATGGGGGTAAAATTCAGTGGGAAGGTAGCGTTACAGAAATAGACACTACCGATCATCCCATGGTCAGACAATTTTTTAGTGCCAGTGTTGATGGCCCAATTCGAGTTATAGACTAAACCCAAATCAGTTGATAAGTAAACTAACGTTATCTAGAAAGGAAGAAAAATGTTGCGATCGCGCACGATTAGAGAAGGTTCAGTCGGTCTATTAGCCCTTGTCGGCATAATTTTATTTGGCGGTTTTGCCCTCTGGTTGAGGGGTTTTAGATTTCGAGATACCAGCTACGAAATAATTGCTGATTTTCCCAATGTCAACGGTATTCAGGTAGGAGATTCGGTTCGCTATCGAGGACTTAACGTAGGTCAAATTACTAACATTCAACCAGCAACCAATGGTGTAGATGTCACCATGGAGATTTACTCTTCTAACTTACTCATTCCTAAAGAAGCAACGATTCAAGCTAGTCGTTCCGGATTAATCGGTCAAACCTTGATTGATATCACGCCTCAAGAACAATTACCTCCGGAGGCTCAAGCGATGTCTCCTCTTAGCGAAGAGTGTAATCCCCAATTAATTATTTGCGATCGCGATCGCCTTCAGGGACAACCAGGGGTCACCTTAGACGATCTCCTTCCCGTGATGTATCGCCTGACCAGCCTTTATACAGATCCGCAATTTTTTGACAACGTCAACGCTGCGGCTCAAAACGCCTCTGTCGCCGCCACAGAAGTAGCCGAACTCAGTAGAAGAGTAATTGTCCTGACAGATAATGTTCAACAAGAATTTGCTAATTTTTCCGCAACGGCACAAGCGATTACTGATGCTGCCAATCGAACTACCACTCAAATTGAGACTACTGCAGAACAAATCGGTCAACTTACTACTACTACCAACGAGTTAATAGTAGAAAATCGCGACACTCTAGCCCATACTTTAAATAGCATTAGCGAGACGAGCGATCGCCTCAACACTCTAGTAGGACAATTCGATACTACTGTTGCCGCTGTTGATACGGAGCAACTCATACAGAATTTAGAAACTTTAACTGCTAATGCGGCAGATGCCTCTGCTAGTCTTAAGGAAATTTCAGCGGCGTTTAGCGAACCGAGCAGTCTTGTTATGTTACAACAAACTCTAGACTCGGCACGAGCAACTTTTGCCAATACCCAAAAAATCACCGCCGATTTAGAAGAATTTACCGGCGATCCTGCTTTTCGCAATAATTTGCGTAGATTAGTTGATGGATTGGGCAGTCTTGTCTCTTCTACCGAACAATTAGAGCAACAAATTCAGACTGCCCAAGTTTTACAATCAGTACCGCGATCGACTAATCTTCCAGCTTCTACCCCTCAATTGTCCCAGTCAGTCGATCGCTTGCTCGGACCAGATTTATTTAACACTGACGGACATCAAGATCGTTTACTGTCTCAGCATAATAACTCTCAGAAAGAAAACGTATCTGCTAGGGATTTTCCCTTTGATAGTTTGGATAAGCGTCCCCAACTCTAACTTGTTTAGTAATGAAGTATTATTTACGATAACTAGAAGTCCCCTCCCATCTGGCACTAGACTGAGAAGAAATATTAGTTGACTCAGATGTCAATTGCTTTTGACGACTCATTTGGATGAGAATCGGCTTAATCGTTTTCACTAAATTTTCCCAAGAAAATTCTCGATGAGGCAGAAAATCAACTAGTTCTTTTAAGGCATTTTTAGCATTTTCTAATTCTCCTTCTTCTTCGGCAATTAGTGGAGTCGAACTGCGTAATAGATCTTTTTGCACTGCTGCCAATGCTTGACGAACTACTTTAGTGATTTCAGCACTAAATTCTTTTCTTCCTCTTAATTTTTGTCGGTTTAAACCTTCTTGGGATGAAGCGTATAAAGGAGGTAAGCGATTTAAAGCATAAGTAGCTACTTCTACCCTATTTATATAGCGACCGATCTTAGTGGGATAGCGAATTATTTGTCGTTCTATTTCCTCAGTTACTAAGAATTCCATAACATTTCTACTAATCTGATTTTTTAAGCGTTTCATGAACTTTATTGCCTTAGATAATAGTAATTCTTAATATGATTTAGGGCAAAATAGATGGTTTTGATGCCGATTTGGAACTATATAATCTATTATGATGTATTTACTAAATATCTAAAGGGAGTTCGTCGAAAATTCACTAAAAATTTATGTATTTTATATGCTTAATGCTTGTTTTGTAAAAATATTAAAATAATCAAAAAAATGTTTGTTTTCTCAAAGTTACTTAGCTAGATAAATATACTGAAAATAAGTATTACGATATTTAAAACTTAATACCTGCTTACTGATGATTGGTGACTGATGACTGTTAACTACTCAGTCCTACTAATGAGATAATGATTTTCCGGTCTCGAAAGGAGAAAAAATGCGTCTGTCTAAAATGTTGTTTGTTACGCTGCGCGAAGATCCGGCAGAAGCGGAAATTCCTAGTCATAAATTGCTAGTTCGTGCGGGTTATATTCGTCGCATAGGTAGCGGTATTTATTCCTACTTACCCTTGATGTGGCGAGTACTCAAAAAAGTGTCTCAGATTGTACGGGAAGAAATGGATGCAACAGGGGCACAAGAATGTTTATTACCTCAATTACAACCCTCAGAATTGTGGAAAGAATCTGGTCGTTGGGATACCTATACTAAAGCAGAAGGGATTATGTTTTCCCTGATTGACAGGCAAGAGAGGGAACTAGGTTTGGGTCCAACTCACGAAGAGGTGATTACTTTTATTGCCAGAGATACAATCCGCTCATATCGGCAGTTACCTCTCAATCTTTACCAAATTCAGACTAAATTCCGCGACGAGATCCGTCCTCGTTTTGGCTTGATGCGGGGAAGAGAATTCATCATGAAAGATGCTTACTCTTTCCATACTGATGCAGCCAGTCTCGAACAAACATATCAAGATATGGATCGAGCTTACTGCAATATACTTCGTCGTTGTGGCTTAGCTTTTCGCGCGGTAGAGGCAGACTCCGGTGCTATCGGGGGTTCTGGTTCCCAAGAATTTATGGTGTTAGCCGATGCAGGAGAGGATGAAATTCTCTATACTGAAGACGGTAAATACGCAGCTAATGTGGAAAAAGCAGTATCTCTTCCCCCAGATCTTCAACCTTCACCTTTTACTGAATACGCCAAAGTAGAGACTCCAGGTACGGAAACGATTGAAAAATTATCTCAATATCTTCAATGTTCTGCCACGGCAATAGTTAAAAATGTTCTGTACGAGGCAGTTTATGACAATGAAATGACTGTGTTGGTGCTGATAAGCATTCGCGGGGATCGAGATGTCAATGAAGTGAAATTACAAAATGAGTTGGTTAGACTAGCTCCTCAATATAATGCTAAAACAGTTATTTCCCTTAAAGTACCCGATGAAACAGCCCAAAAGAAATGGGCAGCTAAGCCTCTTCCTCTAGGTTATATCGCACCCGATCTGGAAGATAACTATATTAGCCCAGCTAAGGAGGTATTGCCGCAGTTTCTCCGGATTGGCGATAAGACTGTCGTAGAATTAAAAAACTTCGTTACGGGAGCAAATGAAGTTGGCTATCATGTGGTGGGAGCCAATTGGGACGAGCAATTTTCCCTACCTGAATTGATTGTAGACTTACAGACAGCCAAAGCTGGCGATCGCGCTCTCCACGATCCCAATCAAACCTTAATAAGTGCTAGAGGTATAGAAGTAGGACATATCTTCCAATTGGGAGCAAAATACTCTCAAGCCATGGGTGCTACTTACACCAGTGAAAAAGGAGAAGAAATTCCCTTACAGATGGGTTGCTATGGTATTGGCGTTTCCAGATTAGCTCAAGCTGCCGTCGAACAATCCTACGATAAAGACGGCATCATCTGGCCTGTGGCGATCGCTCCCTATCAGGCGATCGTGATTATTCCCAATACCTCAGACCAAAAACAAGTAGAGGCAGCAGAGAAACTTTATCAGGAGTTAAATCAAGCGGGAGTAGAAACTTTGCTCGATGACCGTCAAGAAAGAGCTGGTGTTAAATTTAAAGATGCAGATTTGATCGGCATTCCCTACCGCTTAGTCACGGGAAGAGCGATCGCTCAAGGAAAGGTAGAAGTAGTAGAAAGAGCCAGCAAAAATACTCAAGAACTTCCTCTCGATGAAGTTGTTACAATTCTCCAACAATGGATCGAACAAGCATTATAAGATAGGGGACGGGGCGTACAAGCAGAGGGGGCAATTGCATGTGCTCGGGTCGCGCAACTCCAGCCCCCCGTCCTGAGCCAAGTACGGACCCTCCGGGAATAAGTGACAGCCTCTCCAATTGGCTAATCGCCCGTGCATCAGTGAGCAGTAGCCAGGTATTAAGTATTAGGTTACGGGTTCGCTGGAATCAACTTCCAGCGTCGGGGCGGAACTCGGCTTCTAATATGAATTAGCTAAATGTTTGCTACAGATCTTTGACAGGGAGACTAGGGGAGGAGGAGACGGGGTGATTTATGTGTAGCATTATTTTTTCTATTTCATATAAGAACAGAAGCCGACAACTCGTCCCAACTCGTGACCGCCTTGGGCGGTTTATAGGTTAAATAATCGACGATCTTAGTTTTACGTATAGGGATAGAAACAGTTAGCTAAAATCTAGTAAAATCTGTTATAATCTCTAACTATGGAAAACAGATTTATCAAGATTGGAGCAGCAGCTAACTTGCTAGGCGTGTCAGTAGAAACGTTGCGTAAGTGG
>JADEWQ010000178.1 GCA_015207585.1 Pleurocapsales cyanobacterium LEGE 06147
GCGGGGAAAAAGCCTACTGTCCAGACGTAAGACGCAGTAATAGAGGACGAAAGAAATCTACTACTGTGCTGTCTGCTGGGTAGGAAGCCTACGGTTACTCGCAAGAGAACCGCTAGGTACTTCACAAGAACTCGGCATTTCTTATGAATTTGTGCTACTCGATCTCTCAGCAGGAGAACATCGACAGCCAAATTATCTGGTCATTAATCCGATGGGTAAAGTGCCTGCTATTGTTGATGGCGATCTAAAACTTTGGGAGTCGGGGGCAATCCTGCTTTACCTAGCAGAAAAATATGGCAAAATGCCTTCTTCTTTGACAGAAAAAAGTATCGTTACTCAATGGGTATTATTTGCCAATTCTACTCTGGCAACGGGGTTATTTATCGAAGCCAGTCGAGAAAAAGAAATGCCCAAACTCTTAACTCCTCTCAATAAAATACTGAGTGAGCAACCCTTTTTACAGGGGAATGAATTAACTGTCGTCGATATCGCAGTAGGTTCTGTTTTAGCTTATGTACCGATAATGCTTAAAATCGATCTAAGCGATTATCCAGCAGTAGTAAATTATCTTAAACGTATTTACGAGCGTCCGGCGTTTCAAAAAACGATTGGGAAAAGATAAATACATAGGCAGAATTAATTATACAAATTGTCTTGCTGTTGCCAAGGGGCTGTAGCGCGAATTAGATTCGCCATGGGGGTCTGGAATGTCGGAGTACGACTGCCGACATCCCCCCTGCCTTATAGGCAAGGGGTCAATGAGGAAACCCCAGGCAACGACTCCTCAGGTCCCCTCCGCACGGGAGTCTAAAGTCGCTCAACTAAATTCAGCGACCTCCTCCTCCCCTTGTAAGCCCCATTGTTCCCGTTCTCCACCAGTGAATTTATTTTGCCCAACTACTTAATAAAAAAAGTCTTTGAAGTAAGAAAAGGAAGAAGTACAAGCCTTCTTCCTTTGTTTTGTTTATCTAAATCCTACTGCTGCTTGCCAAACAAAAGCCAGTAGAAGGAAAAATAAAGGGATCAGGGGCAAAACGTCAATTAAGGGACTAAAAGCTTGATAAGCCTCTGGTAGCTTTGCCAATAGCATTGCTGCTTCCATATATCTATCTACCTTCCAACAGTTTTATTTTATTAAAGATTAGTAGCAATAGTAACACGATTCGGTTCACGGCAAAACGGCTTTAGGCTCTAACCAATCAGCAAATTCCGTGTAGAAGCGATCGCCTAAAATAGCAGCACGAATTTTTTGGGTAAAACAAATTAGTTCGGTAATGTTATGAAGCGATAAAAGGATATAGCCGAGCATTTCTCTAGAGCGCACTAAATGATTGAGATAAGCACGACTAAAATGCTGGCAAGTGTAACAAGGACAACTTTCATCTAGGGGACGAAAATCCTCTTTGTACTGAGCATTTTTGATATTGATGCGTTCTCCCCGTACTAAAGCTGTCCCGTGACGACCCAAACGAGTAGGAATAACGCAATCGAACAAATCTACTCCTGCTGCGATCGCCCGAATCATTTCTCGATAAGTTCCTACTCCCATTAAATAACGGGGTTTTTCTATCGGCAACAAGGGGGCTGTTAATCTAATGGTAGCATCAATTAGTTCTGGTATTTCCCCTACACTCACTCCGCCAATAGCATAACCAGGTAAATCCAAAGCAGTTAAAGCTTTAGCTGCAGCCGTTCGCAAATCTGGATAAACCCCACCCTGAACGATACCAAATAAAGCCTGCTCTTGGGGACGCTGATGAGCTGCAACACATCTTTCTAGCCAACGATAAGTTCTTCCTGTCGCTACTTCTACTTCTTCTCTAGTAGCATAAGCGGGAGGACATTCGTCAAACGCCATAATTACATCTGCGCCCAAAGCATTTTGAATTTGAATCGAGTGTTCTGGTGTCAGTTCAATAATACTGCCATCTCTGGGAGAGCGAAAAATAACTCCCATTTCGCTTATTTGTCGTAATTGGCTCAGACTAAAAACCTGAAAACCACCCGAATCGGTCAAAATCGGATAATTCCAGCCCATAAACCGATGTAATCCTCCCGCCCCTCGAACGATTTTTTCCCCCGGTTGAAGGTGCAAGTGGTAGGTATTAGCTAAAATCATTTGTGCTCCCGCTTCTTTTAGCTGTTGCGGTGTAATACCCTTGACTGTTGCTAGGGTACCAACGGGCATAAAGCGAGGAGTCTCTACCACACCATGAGGAGTATGAAATGCGCCAGCCCTAGCTTGGGTATGACTGCACAATTGCTGCAACTCGAAAGAAAATCCCACAAGTCAATTAAAAAACTAAATTTTTAATACTTAAAAATCATCATCATCCAGTTGGACATCCAAGTGAGCCGAAAGAACTTCGGTTACCATCGCTTCAATCGCAGCTGCATTGAAATTATAGGTATTTGTTTGTTCTTGTGCCAGATTAGATAAAGGAATCAGACGCAGTTGACGATTATCTTGAACCAAATCAAAGTAAGTCTCTTTGGTAGACGATTGACTCAGCTTTAGGTAATCAAAACTTTGAAGATTGATATAGAGATTGCCATTAGCAATCAGGGTAGACTGATAAGGATCGTTGAATACTTCTTGTACCCAACCCTTGCCTTCAGTATGAAATTGGTTATCAATGGTATGGATATAGCGGACATGACAGAGATCGTCGAGTAGACGTTTCATATCGTCTTTATTGACAATCGTGCCAAAGTCAACTATACAGGGGGCGGGTAGCTGACGCTGTGTTTGCTCTTGACTCATGAGAAATAATCTTTAGATCTTTAAAAGGTCTATAGTTTCATCAAGATTTTTGGTGGAATAAGGTAGCCTATGAAACAATCTTAGCCCAAGATTTTCAACCTGTTTCATGAAGTTTTTTCTAACCGATCGCAAAGACGGCAATTTTCTTGGGATTCAATTTGGCTATCGATGGAAAAATTAATTCGCTCTTTTCTAGGAGGAGTAGCTTTTTATACGGTAATTCCCCTATCTATTTATTGGGAATTAGAAATAGAGCGCGTTGCTCGCTGGGCACCTGTAATCGGCTTGTTAATTGGCGGATTATTGGGATTGTCCGATGTCGCTTTAGAATTTCTCAAAATACCAATTCTTACTCGCAGTGCCCTCATTATAGCTATTGGAATTGGGCTTACGGGTGGGCTGCATCTCGATGGCGTTATCGATACAGCTGATGGGTTAGCTGTCACTCAGAAGGAGCGGCGTTTAGAAGTCATGAAAGAAAGCACTGTCGGAGCTTTTGGCACAATCGCGGCGGCAGTCTTGTTGGTACTCAAAACTGCTGCCTTAGGAGATATTCAGCTTCACCGTTGGCTGGCTTTGATGCTCGCTGCGGGTTGGGGACGATGGGGACAAGTATTAGCGATCGCTCTGTATCCTTATCTTAGGACTACGGGAAAAGGAGTCTTTCATAAACAAAACTTGCGCTGTCCGCAAGATGTCTTACTAGGGCTGTTTTTTCTCTTAGGATGTAGCGGTATTTTCTTTTGGTTAGAACCTCAGCAATGGTGGGAAGGAATAATTGTCGTTCTAGGAAATGGCGCGATCGCTTTTTTGACTGGATACTGGTTTTATCGTCAATTCCAGGGACACACTGGCGATACCTACGGGGCAGTAGTCGAATGGAGTGAAGCTTTTGTACTCTGTTTATTGACTGGATTTTTGCATCGGTAAATATTAGAACATCAAATATTGAGCTAAGTGTTAGTTTTGAGTTGGTTTTAAACGAGTTAATTTCAGAGTAAATTTTCCACCACTAGTTTCACCAAAACCAAGAACGCGAACAATATATCTACCGTCTTCGGTAATCCGCGTAAACAAAAGTGAATTTGTCGTACCATCGGGACCGTCATCGTTTTCTGCCACCATCGAACCATCCTCTGCAATTAACTTGACGACAGTGTCAAAATGATCGGAAGTTAGGTCGATGCTGACTTGATCTCCTTTTTTTAAATCTACATAATAATCTCGGGCAAAACCACCTTCTCCTGTAGGAATGTCTTGCTCGGAAAGAGTGTCGGCAATTGCTTTACCCGAAGATATGGGTATGGGATGATAAATTTTGGATTGAGCCTTAGCTGGTGAAGCGATCGACCCCAAAGTTAGTAAAGCAACCCAAATAGAAAAACCACAATACCACCTACGAACAAATAAATTAAATAAATTAATCATACAAGGAGGAATTAAAAATAATTTTACTAAGCCCTCGGCAAGCCGAAATCTTCAATGATAATAGTCCAACCTATTATAAAAAGAGGAAGGGTTTAGGGAAGTTGAGCGATCGACTTACTCGCTGTTTGTGTCTCCATGGTAGTATCCTCTCAAGAATTCCGAGCGGAGCAAAAGTCAAGTGGATAGGTTAATCGTTCGTTTGGGAATTGGTTTACTATTTGCCATCTTTGCTTTAGTGAATTATTTGGGCAATGTTACGGAAAATCCAGTGACTGGCGAAAGTCAACGAGTACAGATTTCACCGCGCCAAGAAGTGGTATTGGGTTTAGAATCTCGCCAGCAGATGGCAGCTAAGTACGGCGGTTTATATCCTGATTCGACTCTGCAAGCATATATAGATCGAGTAGGTAACAGAATCGTCCGGCAATCTTCGGTTGCTCAATCTCCTTATCCTTTTGAATTTCATCTTTTGCAAGACCTCGCCACGATCAATGCTTTTGCCCTGCCAGGAGGACAAGTATTTATTACGGCTGCTCTTTTGAGCCGCCTCGATACAGAAGCTCGGCTAGCAGGAGTTTTGGGGCATGAAATCGGGCATGTAGTAGCGCGGCATGGAGCAGAACATCTCGCCAAACAACAGTTGGGTATAGCAATAGTCAATGCAGTGGGCATAGCAGCTAGCGATACTCCAGAAAGTGGCAGACAAGCAGCAATTATTGCTCGAGCAGTCAATCAATTAGTTAACCTCAAGTGTGGACGAGATGATGAAGTAGAGAGCGATTGCTTGGGATTGCGTTTTATGACCGAAGCAGGCTATCACCCTCAAGGAATTGTAGAGTTGATGCAAATCCTGAATACGGCTAGAACTCGAACCCAAACCCCGGAGTTTTTTAGCACTCACCCCAATCCGAGCAACCGAGTGGCGAGATTACTTGAGATAATCGAGCAAAATTACCCTAATGGTATTTCGCCAGAATTGGAAGAAGGCAAACAAAGATTTGCTCAAATAGTTTCACCTCGTCTTTAGTAAGTAAAAAAACTAAAAAGCAAAAAAATTAGAAAACTATAACCGCATTTTTAGGCTTATGAATTTAACTATTGTTTATTGGCTCGTGTATGGAGCCAGATTGGCGCGATCGCTGGTATGGTTTTGGGCTTTTTCGGTCTCTTGCCAGCGTTGCCTTTGGGAGGACCTCTCTTGGGAGTTTTAGCTGGGGCAATTGTTGGTGCATTTGTTGGGGAGTTTTGTTATCGCAGTAATCTCGAACTGAATGCCAGATTGAAACAAGCACTTAAAGTTAGTATTGGTGTTATTGTCGGTTCGCTCGTTGGTAATATCATCGAAGTATTTTTGGCAATTGTAGCAGTAGTTATTTTTGTGATTAGCACTTGGCCGCCAGTACCTTTACAGTGAACAGTCACTAAACTTGTCAACAACGCTACCCATCTGGGTTGTACTTTATAGGTGTAGTATATCTATTAACCTCTATTAGTACTTAGAGAAAAGTTCAAGTCAGGATAAAAATTGTGGGTTTCAAAATTGGTTTGCTCGGATTAGGGACGGTAGGAACGGGAACGGCAGCAATTTTACTCGACCCTGCCGGACGCAATCCACTACTGCAAGAAATTGAAATTAAACAAATAGGAGTGCGATCGCTCTCTAAAGCGAGAAATGTAAACCTACCGTCAGGAATATTGACGACAAATTTAGAAGAGATCGTCACCGATCCGGAAATAGATATTGTCGTCGAATTACTCGGCGGATTAGAACCAGCGCGCTCCCTCATGCTCAAAGCCATCTCTCAGGGCAAACATATTGTCACTGCCAACAAGGCAGCCATTGCTCGTTACGGTGATGAAATCTATACTGCAGCCAATGAAGCAGGAGTATACGTTTTACTAGAAGCTGCTGTCGGCGGTGGGATTCCTGTAATTAAACCTTTAAAGCAGTCTTTGGGAGCTAATCGAATTAATAACGTTATCGGCATAGTTAACGGTACTACCAACTATATCCTGACCCAGATGACCGCAGGAGGAGCCAATTTTGACGAGGTATTAGCTCGAGCACAACAGCTTGGCTATGCCGAAGCCGATCCTACTGCCGATATAGATGGCTTAGATGCAGCGGATAAAATTGCGATTCTGGCGTCGATTGCCTTTGGCGGAAGGATTAAGCGGGAAGATGTCTTTTGTGAAGGAATTACCCAAATCAGTGCGGCCGATATCAGTTACGCCGATAAGCTAGGATTTGTGATTAAGTTACTGGCGATCGCTAAGAGTAAAGATAAAGAAGATACTTTAGAAATAAGAGTACATCCAACACTAGTTCCTAAACATCATCCCCTTGCTAGCATCAACGATGTTTACAATGCTGTTTTGGTGGAAGGAGAACCTTTAGGACAGGTAATGTTTTTCGGTCCCGGAGCGGGAGCCGGTCCTACTGCTAGTGCTGTAGTTGCCGATATTTTAAACATTGTAGGCATTCTTAAAAGCAGCGGCAAAACGAAAAATCTCGACCCCCTGTTGAGTTGTTCCCACCAGCATTTTTGTTCTCTGATACCTATTGAAGAGACTGTAACTCGTTTCTATGCTCGTTTTCTGACGCAAGATTTACCAGGCGTAATCGGCCACTTAGGTACCTGTTTTGGCGAACATGATGTTAGCTTAGAATCTGTGGTGCAAATAGGCTTTCGAGGAACCCTAGCGGAAATTGTCGTTGTCACCCACGACGTGCGGGAAGGCAACTTTCGGCAAGCGCTGACTGAAATTCTTAATTCAAAAGCGATCGATAGTATTCCCAGTGTCGTGCGGGTGCTTTAGTTAAGTAGTTGGGCAAAATTAAATTGACCGAAAAACCGAAGTCTGCAAGCTCCTGGCTTCAGACATGGGGATAAAGACGAGAAGCAATTTATTGCCTACTATGTTACCTACATAGCACTTACGGAAAAATTCATAAGCTAATCAAAATAGAACAAAGTAACTAACTTGCGTTGTTCTTCTGCTTCTTCACAGGTTTGCAGTAGTGTATGACTATCGTGGAAAGCAAAGCAAATCAGCTGTTGACAGCGAGCAACAATTTCTCGGTTACACAATGCACTTGCTTCTCCAAGAGAGAGATGATCGTTGTTGGAATTTTCGACTAGATGAATTACCTGTTTCAACTGTTCCCGGGATTCTCTGGGCTGGCGTTCCAAGCTTTGAGGTAAAATTACTGTCAACAGATTAGGCTCGGCACGCATTGCACCTTTAATAGCCGCCGAATTAGTGCCTGTTGCACCAGAAGTGACTAAACGATTGCCAGCTAGCACCAAAGCATAACTCATCATCTCAATTAAGTGCTGATGCATAATAGGAACGTGACGAGAACCTAACAGAGCAATACGCTTAGAACCAGTTTGCTGAATCGCCGCCAGTTCCTGAGTTAATGTATCGAGAGTAGGGATATCTATTGACTGACTCAAAGAATTCTAATTTAGGTTATTGACCGAAGCTATTGTAGCAAACCCTGACCCAGAGAGGGAATTTAATCTCAAGATTTTTATTGCTCGATTCGGAGTAAGCTCTAAATTAAAGCAAAAAAAATTAAAGCAAAAATAATGTGTAATTAATTTTAGTTATGTTATATTAGGAAATTGTGCGGACGTATAGCTCAGCTGGTTAGAGCGCTACGTTGACATCGTAGAGGTCACTGGTTCGAATCCAGTTACGTCCATTTATAAACAACTAAAAAAGTCGAATCTGTAGAATTTTCCCTATGGGTTTTAAAAGAGTTAGACAGAGAAAGAGCGATCGCATTACTTGATAAAGGACAAGTGGTAATTCCGCTTTGGTTAGATACGATTCATCAGCAGATGAGGGCAAAGATAGGCAAATAAAACGTCTTCTCTTTTAAACTTCCTTAATAATTACGCGATTTCCCGAATTTACGCTCTTAAGAATGGGTAGTTATATTCGGGAAAACACGGCTATTAGCCGAAAGTCCGATCGCATAAGCATAAGGAAGTACATCATGCCGTTCGAGCAGGAATTAGACATTTATTTGAGATCTCGCTTTACCTTGATGTATTAGTTATTCTTGCCGCATCCTTGCCTGTAGGTTTTTGCTTGTATTCAACATGGTCTAAATTACACTCTCCCCTCCAGATTTTTCGCTCGTAACCGCCGAAACTACCTTCAACCGTGACCCGAATTTATTGATTAGTTACCGTTTATCTATGTGGCTAGATCGTACGGAGCGATACTATCGGCTTCTAAGACCTGCCTCATGTAAGCATCGAACAAAAACAAAGTATCTTTAAGGGCTTCTTCTCTTTGCCTGTGAACTTCTACATAAGATGGGTTACTTTCATAACCTAAAAACTCTTCGACAATATAGATTTCGATCCCTTTATGTGTGGCTTTGTCTACAGTCAAATAAACATTAAAGTCGGGAAAACTAATATGTAAAACTTGGTTATCATCTAGCGAAATATAATGATCTAGTTTTTTCCCAGTTCTTTTTTCGCATCTTTCTACATATCGTTCAAACTCTTTGGTAAATCGATCCAAGATTTTCGTATCTTCATCTCTCCGCCTCCGTGGAGACCCTCGCCATAGCTGTACTCAGCTTGGCGAAGGGAGGAAACGGAGGGCAGGAATTAATTGGCATATTTTGTCCTCCATGTGTTGTAGGTTAAGAAGTTAAT
>JADEWQ010000006.1 GCA_015207585.1 Pleurocapsales cyanobacterium LEGE 06147
TTCTGGGGGGTATCTGGATATAGTCTTATCTTGACGACCTTTAACATTTAGAGTGAAAACTTATTTGCTCTATTATCACAGATGTTGGGCACTTAGTGAGAAGTTCGCTCTCGACGCGGAGCGAACCTCTCTCAACGCTTTCCTAGCGGATAAGCGTGAGGCTTCCCGCTCACGGAGCTAAAGGCTGCTTCAATTGTTGCAACCAAGTTGCTACCCCTCGTCCGACTCGACCGAGTCCAATTATGACTATATGATCTTTTTGCGGTACGGGAGGACGCTGCTTGGTAAACTCGAATTTGGAGGATAGCAGTGCTTCTGTCAGCAAAGCATACAATACTCCCACAAATGCCGTTCCCACCAAATTCAGTCCTAAACCAAATAACTGCAACCACCAAGGAATTTCTGTTATCGGTTCAAAACTATCGAACAAATCGGAATATCCTCCCAGCAACAGAATGGCGGTGACATAGAAGGCAGACAGCCAACTGGTTCCGGGATAATACCATCGAAACAGTGCCGTTCCTATTAGAAGCAACACTAAAACGATCGCACTACAAATCAGAGCGACTCGACGCACTTGTTGCCGGAAGCTTAACAAACCAAACCCGCTGATGCGTTTTTGCAAGTTATTTATAAGGCGGGCGAATATTTCGTGCCAAGTTAAGCGTTTTGGCTGTCTCCAAAAAGTTGCTGGCTGTTGAGTCGAGGTCAAAAAAAACTGCTCGGCAGTTTCGAGATAAACTAAAGTATCTTTAGGGAGTACTATTTCATTTGGCTCCCATTGATGGAACGATTGAGACAAATGGTTAGGATGACGCAGATGGACTAAAATCCGCCGCGCCTGACTATTTAACTCATGGAGGAGACGTGTCCTGCACCAGGGATCGTCTGACTCGATCTGACGCTTGACCACCCGTAGCTGCTGTCCATCCAAGTCAAAGAATCCCAAGGTTTCGCTACCAAGAGCAGCTAGAGCTAAAGCAGGGGTAGATAGTTGAGTAGGCTCAAAAGCGATGAAATTACCAAGTTGTTGGTATAACAATTGATTCAGATTTGACTGACCAGAGCGTATGACTAGACGAGTTTGAGGATTGAGTTGACGTACGGCTAAAGCCGTTTCAACGTTGACTCGTTCATTACTAGTGACGAGCAAAGCTGCCCGACACTGGGAGATTTTGGCTCGTTCCAAGACACTGTTTTGGCGACAGTCTCCCACAATTAAGTCATCTAACAACTCTGATAAGTGAGCAATTTCCCAATTATGAGGTGGCACTTGCTCGATGGCGATCGCACTGACTCCAAATTCTTTGAGAGCAACGACGCAATGTTGACCCAAACTGCCCAATCCACAAACTAAAAACCGATCGAATACTTGGGAACTGCTGGTCGATAAGTGGTCAGATGCTGAGTTGACCATTTTTCTTCCTTTTTACCAAGCAATGCTGATTATAAATAAAAATATACAAGACATGGTATTAGTGATACCTATCTTCTACCTTGCTCGCCAGAATTCTATACTGGAAATATGAGGTATTGCGATCGAGGCAGAGTAGATGATTTTTAATCCCCAAATTACGAAGGCAGTCGAACAACTCAATTACCGAGTCACTGTCGGTGATGTAGCCGCGCAAGCTGGCTTGGAAATTAATACGGCGCAGCAGGGATTACTGGCTTTGGCTTCGGATGCTGGGGGACACTTGCAAGTAGCCGATACGGGGGAAATTGTTTATCTGTTTCCATCAAATTTTCGTACGATTCTGCGTAACAAATATTGGAAACTGAGACTGCAACAGTGGTGGGAGAAGGTTTGGAAAGTCTTATTTTACTTAATCCGCATTTCGTTTGGGATAATTCTGATTGCCTCTATTCTGCTGATGGTAGTAGCGATCGCCATTATTATTATTTCCCTAAATTCTAGTCGCGATGGGAACAGTCAAAGTAGTAGGAGTAGAAGTTACAGTGGCGGCGGCGGTTATCTTTTTATGCCTCGCTTATGGATCGGACCAGATCTTTTTTGGTTTTTCAACCCTAACTACAGCTATTATCGTCGCCAACGCAGACAAAGAGCTACAAGAGCTACCGACGAGCCCGAGATGAACTTCTTGGAAGCGATTTTTTCTTTTCTCTTTGGTGACGGCAATCCCAACGAAGATTTAGAAGAAACTCGCTGGCAAACTATCGGTAGCGTAATTCGCAACAACGGTGGTGCTGTCGTAGCAGAGCAAATTGCTCCTTATCTAGATGCCGTCGATCCAGACGAAAACTATATGATTCCCGTGTTGAGTCGCTTCAACGGTTATCCCGAAGTATCTCCTCAAGGAGAGATTATCTACTACTTCCCCGAATTGCAAGTAATGGCAACCCAAAGGAGACAACAACCGATAGGAGCATACCTAAAAGAACAATTATGGCGGTTTAGCCAAGCAACCAGCAATCAAAGAATGCTGGCAATTGGACTGGGTACAGTTAACTTTATCCTGGTTTTAGTACTGGGTTCTCTATTACGAGACGGTACGGTAGCGGCACAATTGGGTGGATTAGTTGCCTTTGTCGCTTCTATTTACTGGGTGTTGGTAGGATATGCCATTGCTTTCTTAGCTATTCCTCTAATTCGCTACTTCTGGATTCAGGGACGCAATAGAAAGATTGAAGCGCGGAATCAACAGCGTGAACAAAGAGCGATCGCTCTCAATCGAGCAGATGCTTCCTTACGTCAGAAAATTGATTTTGCCCGTCAATTTGCCACCCAAAAAATTATTGGTAAAGAAGATATTACCTATACAACCGAAACTGATGTAGTCGATCAAAATTTGCAAAATGCAGACAAAATAGATGAAGAATGGAGACGACGTTTGGATTCTGGTTCTGCTTAAAAAAACTATCGACAAACGCGATCGCTCTTTTAAATTTTGTGAATTTGATATTTTGGCGTTCGGCTTTGCCGCGCCGTAGGCGGTCTCGCCAAGGGCGAGGCGCTGCGCGGTGCGGCAGCACCCGCATTCGCGGGATCGCTGCTTAATATTTGCAGTAAAAGAACTATGATTGTTATTGATATAGATAAAATTTTTTTTGCAAATGCAAACTATATATAGACTCAAAGCTAACGAACTAGATACTCATTTTTTGGAAGCATTGAAAGCTACCTATAAGGATAAAGATATAGAAATTATTGTTTATGAAGTGGACGAGACAGAGTACTTGTTTAAATCTGAAGCTAATAAAACAAGGTTGATCGAAGCCAAAGACAACGTAGACAAGAAGACTAATCTAGTTGAAGTTAGTCTAGATGATCTTGCATGATCAGAAAGATTGTCTTTGAATCGTCTGCGTTTGCAGATTTTAATAATTGGGCTAAATTAGACAAAAAAATTTATCGCAAAATAGTAGAACTAATTAAAGATATAGATCGTTCACCATTTCTTGGTTTAGGAAAACCAGAACCACTTAAGCATGAATTAAGTGGTTATTGGTCGAGACGTATTAATGATGAACATCGTTTAGTTTATAAAGTAACAGACACAGAAATTATTCTAATTAGTTGTAAGTATCACTATAACTAAATGCGCGCACCGCTCTTTCTCTATTACGAATGAAGCCAGTTGTAGAACAGGCGAGTTAACCTAGGCATCACTAAATAAGCCAATAGAATTACGACTAATCCTGTCATAATGGCTTGACGTAATAGATAAGGGAAAACTGCTAAATACGGACCTAAAAAATAACCCAAAACAGATGCACACAAAAAAACTCCAATCCAGGTGACAAAGGCAGTTTTATACTTTGGTGGAGGGGGAGAAGCAGTGTTAGGAAGCGACACAAGAGCTTCTAATCCCGTCAAGACTTGAATATTTTCAGGCTTTTCTGTTAAAGGCTTGGCGCGTTCGAGCCATTCTTGTCGTTCGGGCGATCGCATCCATTGACAAAGATTATTGTAATTATCAAAGCGCAGAATAACTACATATTCTGCTCTAGAACCAGATTGCGGTCTAAGAATAGTTACTCCATTATGACCATCAAATTGTCTGGCTGCTTGAGAAATGCCCTGAAGCCATTCTTCGTATCCCGATTCGCGTCCGGGACGGACGTAATGGGAAATAACGGCAGTAACCTGTTGATTTGATTTATTTTCTTCTATATTCATAGGATAAATAATTTGTAAGTTTTATACTCTTGCTCGAACTAAAAAGAGAATGTAGTACGAATTGTCCCGACATAAATAGTGTCATTATTATTGTTGTGTTCCGGATTAAAAACTACTAATAACCCAGGGGTAATCAAAAGGCGATCGCTGACAGGAAAACGATAAAATACTTCTAGATTGAAAGCTGGGTCTGGCTCATCAATCCCTGGAAATTCATTGTTAATCAGCCTTGGCGGCTGTCCAAAAACCAAACCGACGAGATCTCCTTCTTTAGCCAGATCGGGAAATGCCAAAGTAGCAGCATAATATAATATTTCTGCTGTCGGTTCATCAGGAAGATCTTGAGCCTGAGTACGCACCCAACCAGCCCAGCCACCAATTGATACTTTGGAATTAATCTGCCAGTTAGTTACAATTCCATAGGAATCGGCTGTAATACTTTGACTTTCATCCTCAAAGGGTGCATCAGTGTTTTGTCCTCCTGCGTTAATATCAATACCATTAAAAGAACGAGAATAAACCAGTGCGACTTTAGCTTCTGAACTAGGTTTCCAGGTTAATTGCCCTAACGCAGAATATGCCCCATTGAATAATCCAGAGCCAGGATTGGGTTGTTCTCCGTCTTCTGCTAAATAAACTATGGAGAAATTAAATCGCGAACTGATATCATAGCTGACACCTACTCCGGTACCACCAATTTCTTCCCGATAGATAGGGCTACGAACCCCGAATAGAAAGGGAGAACCTTTACTATCGCTTCCTAATAAAGGATTAACTGGATCTGCTACTTCAAATAAAGTTCCTATAGGCATCAAAGTTATTTGAATATTTTTACCTAGAGGAAATTTGTAGAACAATTGGTCAATTCTCAATTGATTGTTAGTGTCGTTATCAAAGCTCAAGCGAGCCATATTTGTACCTGTAGCAGACCGTAAATTTTGGGTGTTCCCTGCAAGCAACCTGACTCTGAGTAAATCTTGACCAGTAAAACTAGTATTAAAAAACAAGCGAACCCGATCGCTCAAAGTGACATTATCTTCTATTTCTTCGGGGTTACTGGTTATAGTTCCTGTAGGGATTGCTTTATCATTACCAAAAGCAGCAGTGGTGGCAAAGATGACCTCTCCACTTAATTTGGTAGTGGGAGAAAATTGATTAGTTTCGACTACTCCGATTCTGTTATCTAACTCGTCCACTCTCGATCTGATAACTTCTAACTCTGAAGCAAAGTTTATCTGTAATCGTCTCAGTATTTCTAAGTCATCTTGGGCAATTTGTAATCTTCCTGAATCCAAAATCTCAACCAGAAAACTATGCAAAGCTGCTGCAAACTCGTACCTACTGAGGGTTCTATTTCCCCTAAAAGTACCATCTTCATAACCTTGAGGATATCCGTAAAGTTGGATTAGATTTTGCAGAGTCGAATAAGCCCAATCTGTTGGCTTAACATCAGACAAATCTCGAACATTGGTAACTGGGATTGTTTCTATATTTCTATTTGTTGGTTGAGCATTAACTCTATTAGTTGCGACACAAAATAAATAGGATATGCAAAGATTTTGAACAATAAGAAAAGAAAGAAGAGTGTACCTCATTAATACTCTTGTATAAGTCCAAAATACTTCGGTTGAATACAGGGAAAAGAGGAAAGATTAAGAGAAAAACTATCTACTTAGATTTCTAATTTATTTTTGCAAAAGTCTATTGATAAATTAACAATTTGACTGCACTTAATAGCAACAAGCACAAGCTAAACCACCCCAAAAACGAGATAAGCTACCTGGTATACTAAGAGAAGATAAACCTAAATTCTGCTGGCTCTGGAAGTTAGCACTCGCAGACGATGTTTGTCTGCACTGACTCGGAGATAAAAAACTAATCTTTGAGTCGTTGTGATAACCGCCAAAATACTTAACAGGCGACCAATCGGGACTTACGGGTAAAGGTGGAGGGGATAAATTACTAAACTCTGCTGAAGCATAGACAGGTTTACCATCAACAATAGTTAAGACCGATTCGAGGTGTTTGATTCTGTCTTCGGATACAGAGAAATAATCTTCTGATAACACGGCTAAGTCTGCTAATTGACCGGGAACAATCGCTCCTTTATTGCCTTCTTGATTAGAAAACCAAGCAGCAGCAGTAGTATATATCCTTAAAGCATCCATGCGATCGAGGCGGTTTGCTTCAGGATAAAGAGATGTCCCCCCGACAGTTTTGCCTGTAACTAACCAGTACAAACCCACCCAAGGATTGTAACTAGCTACTCTGGTTGCATCTGTCCCCCCAGATAGAGGAACATCCATTGCTATCATCTTTTTAATGGGGGGAGTATGACTTGCAGCTTCTAACCCATAACGCTCGATAAAGTATTCTCCTTGGAAAGCCATCCGATGTTGAATGGCAATGCCTCCCCCCAAAGCCTTGACTCGTTCAATATTACGCTCGCTGATAGTTTCGGCGTGGTCTAAAATCCAGTGCATCCCTGCAAAGGGAATTTCTCGGTTAGCATTCTCAAATACATTCAAAAAACGAGAGATTGATTCATTATAGGTGGCGTGGAGTCTAAAGGACCATTTATTGGCAGCGAGAAGCTTAATAACATCGGTTAGCTCTCTTTCCATTTTGGGATCGAGATCGGGACGGGGTTCGGTAAAATCTTCAAAATCCGCAGCTGAGAAAACTAACATTTCTCCAGCGCCATTAAGCTGATAAAAATCGTCTCCCTGACCGGGATTGGCTATCTCAATCCACCTTTGAAAATCGGCTTTTTCCTCCCCTGGATTTTGGGTAAAGAGATTATAAGCAACCCTTACCGTCATCAATCTTTCTTTGTGGAGTCGATCGATAATCTGATAGTCGTCAGGATAGTTTTGTCCTCCTCCTCCTGCATCGATAACGCTAGTAATACCCAGGCGGTTCATCTCCCGCATATATTGGCGCGAGGAATTAACTCGATCTTCTCTACCTAATTTAGGTCCTTGGGCGATCGCAGTATAAAGAATCGTGGCATTAGGTTTAGCAATTAGCATTCCTGTAGGATTGCCATTGCTATCCTTTTCGATTACAGAATCGGGAGGCGGTGTGGTATTACGGTCAATTCCTAAAGCCCTCAAAGCTGCACCGTTTAGTAAAGCACAGTTATAGAGATTGAGAACAAATACAGGAACATCTTGAGAAACCGCATTAATTTCTGCCAAAGTTGGCATTCTTCTTTCGACAAACTGAAACTCACTCCAACCACCAATCACTCTCACCCATTGAGGGGCAGGAGTTCTACGGGCTTGTTCTTTAAGCATTCGTAGGGCATCGGCTAAAGAAGAAACACCATCCCAGCGCAGTTCCATGTTGTAGTTCAAACCACCGCGAATCAAGTGAGTATGACTATCATTAAGCCCAGGAATTACCGTACGGCGATTGAGATTAATAACTCGAGTATTATCTCTCTGATAAGCCATCACTTCCTTTTCTGTCCCAACCGCAAGAAAGCGATTACCTTTAATTGCCAAAGCTTCGGCAAAGGAACGTTTATCGTCTTGGGTAGCAATGCGGGCATTATACAGAATCAAATCGGCTTTGTTGCTAGGATCGGGAGGATTCTGCGCCCAAGATTTTCCTTTGTCTAATAAGTAAGTAGAAAATCCCGTTGCTAAAGCCCACTTGAAAAAATCTCGTCTTTTGGTCTTGTGGTAATTATTCATAATTTTGATACAAAGATGTTGCTTATAGCTAGCCTGATGCACTCAAGCGAGATCGAAGAGTAAAAGTTCGGCGCTATTGAGCGTGCTGATGTCAAGATGCTGTCCGCCTAGCATTTGAACCCCATCCCCTTCGCGAAGTTCTTCGCCATTCAGTTGCACCGTACCGCGTGCCACTTGTAGCCAACCGTAGCGCTCGCACTCCAAATCATAGGTTATTGTTTCGCCGACATCCAGAATTGCTGCATAAATCTGGACATCTTGATGGATTGTCACCGCACCTTCACGCCCTTGAGGATCGACAATCAATTGGAGTTTGCCCCGTCGCGTTTCCAGGGGAAAATGCTTTTGCTCATATCTAGGCTGGAGATCCTGCCGATTGGGAATAATCCAGATTTGCAAAAAGTGAACTGGTTCGGTAGAGGAAGGATTAAATTCACTGTGGGTAATTCCAGTCCCTGCACTCATGATTTGAGCATCCCCTGGGTAAATGACTGCACCATTGCCCAAACTATCCTTATGTTCGAGCGCACCGTCAAGCACGTAGGTGATAATTTCCATATCACGATGACTATGAGAACTAAATCCAGCACCAGGAACCACGCGATCGTCATTAATTACCCGCAAGGAACGAAAGCCCATGCGATTTGGATCGTAAAAGCCACCAAAGGAAAAGGTGTGGTAACTATCAAGCCAGCCAGTTTTAGTGTGTCCACGGGCATGGCGATCGTGGATCGGATTTGTGATTTCTGCTTTAGACATCACACGAGCCTCTCTAACTAATAAGTACCCAAGCAAAATTAATTAAAAAACCTGTAGACCTAAAACCTAATAAGTAAGTCGGTGGGAATAAACCAAACTATGTTACGAAACATAAACACGCTTGAAGTCTTTACCAATGACAAAGAACAAATGACGATCTTCCCCAGTTAGCTTTATTTGTGCCGACTTACTTACCTAAAACCCAACACCCTGTCTTCAATCATGAATTTAATTAAATTATCCAACAAACAAGAGAAAAGCCTATTTTTGTTTAGCAAAATAGCTAGTCATTAGATTTCGATAATTGGGGATGTAGTTAGAAAGCAAAGCCCCTAAACCTTCGATGTCATTGCGCCAGTCTCGGTGAAGTTCACACGCTACACTAAACCAATTCATCATTTGTACTCCAGCACCCTGCATCCGCAATAAAGCTGCATCCCGCGTATCTTTATTAAAAGTACCGGAAGCATCTGTAACGACAAAAACTTCATAGCCTTCTTCTAAAGCACTTAAAGCGGGGAAAGCAACACAGACATCAGTAACAACTCCCGCCATAATTAGTTGTTTACGACCAGTATCTTTTACTGCTTTGACAAAATCTTCATTATCCCAGGCATTGATTTGACCGGGACGGGGAATATAAGGTGCATCGGGATGAAATTCTTTAATTTCGGGAACTAAAGGACCATTCGGTCCATTTTCAAAACTGGTTGTCAGAATTGTGGGGAGATTAAAGAATTTTGCTGATTCTGCCAGAGCCAAAACGTTGTTTTTAAATTCATTAGGGGAATAATCCTGCACTAATGAGATTAAACCAGCCTGATGATCGATGAGTAAAACAACTGCATCATCTTTGGAGAGACGCTTGTACTGATATGGAGTAGCCATATTTATTTTTTTAGTATTAATTGAGTTGTGATTGGTAATTGGTGATTCGTAATTGATAATTGAATCTATTGCCTATTACCTGCAATCCATTACTAAAATTGCTCTTAGCTGTAATAAACAAAACAAAGTATAGAGTTAGTTAAATTTAAAGACATATGATTTAAATCATATTTGAGGAGTAACTAACTCAACTTGCCTTCCATGACGAGTAATGATTTTTTCTCGTTCTAACTCAGCTAAGGTGCGATACAAAGTTTCAGGACTCAAACCCAATTCGTTAGCAATATCTTTGTAAGAGCGGTCGAATACGATTGTAGTTTCTCCTGGGGAAGCTGAGAACAACAGGTATTGTAAAATGCGATCGCGTGCCGAGTGAATGCTCCGTAACTCCAATAGTGTCTTAAGAGACTGGTTTTTACGCTCGAATCGTCTTAAAAAACTTAAAGCCAAATCGGAGTTATTTTGCAAAACTTCCCAAACAACAGTTTTGGGATAACAAATAACACGGGATGGGACGTCGACAACAGCATTACAATGGTAAAGTTCCGTAAATAGTGCGGACTCGGCAAAACTTTCTCCAGCCCTAACTATCTGAAAAACAACGAGGTTTCCTTCGCAAGTGTAGCGCACTAGTCGAATCCGTCCAACTTCTAAGGCAAAAATATACTTAGCGGGGTCTCGATGATGAAACAGTACCTGTCCTGCGACGAAATTTTGATAATTAGCCCCATCCCGTAACTGTGAAGGAAGACTATCGGGTACTGATAAATCCATAGCCATTGATGACTTGTGCCAGTATCTCGCTGGTTTTTAGGCTAAATCGAACAACAAGATTTCCGTATTATCAGTAGTAGCTGCGATTGCAATCTCTGTTTCTTGGGTAATAGCAGCACCGTCACCAGCCTGAAGAGTTTGACCGTTAATCTCTACCGAACCTCTAGCTACTTGTATCCACAACGACCTATTGTTGTTAGTGCTATGGTTCACGCGATCTCCCTTATTTAAAACAGCAACGTAGAGATTAGCATCCTGATGAATCGTCACCGAATTAGCTCTGCCATCAGGGGAAGCAACCAATCTCAATCTTCCTTGCTTTTCGTCTACAGAAAAGTGTTTCTGTTCGTAGCTGGGTTTAATTCCTGCTGTGTCTGGCAAAATCCAAATTTGTAGAAAGTGAACTGGATCGGTAGCAGAAGCATTAAACTCACTATGGGCAATACCCGTACCAGCAGACATCCGTTGCACATCCCCTGGACGAATCACCGAACCGTTGCCAATACTATCTTTATGTTCTAGTTCTCCTTCTAAAACGTAGGAGATAATTTCCATGTCTCTGTGGCTGTGAGTACCAAAGCCTTTCCCTGGTTGCACTTTATCTTCATTAATCACCCGCAGGCTAGCAAACCCCATGTGGTTGGGATCGTAATAGCTACCAAAGGAAAAAGTATGTTTGCTATCGAGCCAACCAAAGTTAGCATTCCCCCTTGCTTGGGCTGGACGAACAGTAATCATAGTTTAGTTTTTACCTCCTTTTTCTGAGAATTATTTTGTTCTTAGTTATATTATGGATTGATTCTTATGAAAAGACAATATATTATTTTAACGACATATTGTATCTAGAAATTCTACAATATTGTTATTATGGATAAGTTTGAAAGTATACGGGCATTCACTCAAGTAGTTGAAGAGGGTAGCTTTGCTGCTGCTGCCAGAAAAATGCAGCTATCTCGTTCTGCTGTAAATAAGCTAGTAATTAATTTAGAAAATCAGTTAGGAGTGCAATTGCTCTATCGTACGACTCGCCAAGTTACACCTACAGATACTGGTCGAGCCTTTTACGAACGCTGTATCGATATCCTCAGCAGCTTAGAAGAAGCAGAATTAGCCGTCTCACAGCAACATAGCGAACCCAAAGGAACGCTTAAAATTAATGCTCCGATGTCTTTTGGTATCTCCTCTTTAGGTTCAAAAATAGCTGAGTTTATGACTCGCTACACAGACATTAAAATTCAATTGACCTTAGAAGACCGTTTTGTAGACCCGATAAGTGAAGGTTACGACCTAGTTATTCGGATTGGTTCGCCCCTGAAATCTCCTAGTTTGGTAGCCCATCATATTACAATACTTCCTCGTGTTATTTGTGCAGCACCTAGTTACTTGAAAGCAAAAGGAATTCCTAGCAACCCCAATGAATTAAAAAACCATTCTTGTTTGCACTATGGCTATTTAGCCACAGGCTGTCAGTGGCAATTAATAAATAAAGAAAAAGAAGAGCGAGTCTCAATTAATGGAGTTTTTTGTTCTAACAATGGAGAAGTTTTAAGAGATGCCGCCGTAAAAGGGTTGGGAATTGTAATGTTACCAACTTTTATTGTGGAGCAAGAATTAGAACTAGGAGAGTTACAAATCATTTTGCCCAACTATCAACCACCAGAATTAACTCTGTGTGTAATTTATCCTGTAAATCGCCACCTTTCTACTAAGATTCAGTTATTTACTCAATTTCTTCAAGAGTGTTTTGCCAATTAATTGATCGTATTTCTTTTCTTCGGTAGTCAGTCTTGTGGATATCTTTGGATGAAAGAGATTTTGAAAGTAGGTTAAACTATTGGCTGAAAAAATACGATTTGTTGAACAAAGGAGAATAGACTATTAGCGTACCCCTAGGATATTTCTTAACAGAAAATCATATTAGAAGTGCTTTAGAGCTTCTCACTATTCAAGTCTTGTCTAATTCGCATAATTATCGTTGCTTGGGATTAGAAATTCTGAGACGAGAAAATGCTCTTGATAAGATCGCTCCAAGGCAATTTTATAACAACTACATTCGCAACGATCTTTGTTTTAATTATCCAGGTTTATTTCGTGTAACACCTTATTATGTTCCTAAAGGCGACGGTGGAGTACGTCAATTTCATTTCCTTGAAGCTCCTTTGAGAATAATCTATTATGCATTAGGATTTTATTTTTTAGAACTAACACGAGAAATCAGGAGACAATTAGCTAGTATTCACAGAGATTCGTCTATTTATACTTATTATGGTGCTAATATTCGGCTAGACGAGCCACAGAAAAGTCAAATTTATTACCAAGAAGATTATCAAGAATTTACTAGAAACATACGTCGAATAGTACGTCGACAAGCACAAACGCACAAAGTTGCTGTTTTACATATAGACATTCAAGATTTTTTTCGTTCAATCGCTCATTCTAATCTGGTACAAATTTTTGATGCTCAAGCCATGCCAGAATCACAATTTTGTCTTCGATACAATGAACATACAAAACTGGCAATTAGAGACATATTATTTTTTATTATGCATCGTTCAGAAGGATTACCTTTATCTCAACAAAATATTGTTTCTAACCTGCTAAGTCATCTCTTTCTTTATCCGCTTGATAACTTCATACGTGAAATTCAAATTGATATTGCACCATCTCTTACATTTCACCGTTACGTTGATGATATGTTTCTTACGGTACAGTTTCCACTTACAGAAACTAATGAAAACATTGGAACAACAATGCTAGATATTTCAACTAATATCGGTGCTTTTCTGTCTAGTAACCTCCATCTTTGTTTAAATCCACTTAAAACCAGGCTGGATATTATTGCATCAGAAGATCGAGTAGATAAATTAATAGAACGTAGTCGTCTCGTAAGTTTTTATGAACCTTTGCCAGAAGAAGGAGGGGAGTCACCACAAAATACTCTCAACCGGGCAATTTTAGTGTTAAATTCGATGAAAGAAAAATTTAGAGAGTATGGATTTGTAGAGAAAATAGCTACAAATGACGATCTTGCTCTTAAGCAATGTTTTCAAAGTGCTGTTATTCATTACACACGCAGCGAACAAGCTCAAAGACAACTTGAAGCGGTTTTTCAAGATTGGTATCCCGCATTAATGCCAAAAAGTATTCGTGTTTTAGTATTTTTAATTTCTCGCGTACCTAATGCTTTAAATAATCTTTTTATCCAATTAATTACCTATAAAATTGCTCGCTTTTTAAACTAACTCGACGCGATCGTAAAGTTCATCTAAACTAATTTCAAACTCAAACGAATCGAAGGTAATCTTAGCGTCTTTCCCTGCATATTCTGATAATATCCATTGATTGGAGTCATTTTTATAAAATTTTTCTACCTGCATCGCTGTCTGACTAATCAAAAGATATTCCTTAAAACTCGGAATAGTGCGATACATGCGAAACTTATCACCGCGATCGTATTTTTCTGTAGAGTCAGATAAAATTTCAGCGATCGCTAATGAATTAACAATCGTATCCTGGCGATTTTCAGCAAATACTAAAGGAGTATAAACTACCATCACAACAGGGTATCAGATAGCAGAAAGCGAAATTGTCTCCGTCTTTTTACTGAGTTCATGTGTACTAAATATAGTATACGACTTATTATCAGTCTAATAAAGAAAAAAAAATTCTATAGAATGTGTTAAATATAACGACTGAAATAATTAAGTCACTAGGACATCATTAGATCAAACCAACTGGGATCGAGATAATTAATGCGAGCGTAGGGCTCGAGAGCAGATAAGATGGTTTTACCATAACTGCGGCAGTTAACTCGATAATCTAACAGGGCTACTATTCCTTGAGATTCCCGTAGAGGTACTACCGCTTCCTGAATTGCTCTTAAAGCAGTAGGGAGAAGATATAGGCGAAACCAATCCTGACGCTGACGTTTATAATAAGCAACTCGACTGGCAACGAGAGGATGTTCTAAGGAAGGTAAAGGTAAAGTAGCAATAATTAACAGTTGCGGTGTGGGTAATTCGTCTTGATGTAAGTGCCAAAAAGACCAACTACTAATTAAAATACCGTTATCGCCTGAATCTGTCTTTTCTACCCGTACCCGCGAACCAAATTCAGCAGCTAAAGCGGTACCTACTTGGGCTTTTAAAGGAACGTCTTCTACAAGCATGACGATGAGCCGCTCGACGTTACTGCTTAGAGCGATGAGAGTATACGCTTGTTCGAGTAAAGCCCCCTGAAATTCAGGAGTATTAGGTAAGGGCAAACGATCTGGCAAGTACAATTGGATATGTTCGTTCTGGCGTTGAGGAGAAAATTTGAGACAGAGAAGCTCATCTAAACCTAATTGTTGGCGATAAATTGGTGCAGAGGATTCGCGATCGAGAAAACTGCCAATTAAAACTATTGGTTGTTTTTGCCAAATGGGACTTAGGGTACTAGCCACCTCTGCAGGAGCGAGGTGTAAGGTAAATAATCCTTTCTCGCGATCGATAGATGCCCAGAGAATAGTTTCCTCGTGCTGCCATTGTTGCCAAAATTGGTGTAGTTTGGCACTCAATAAGTTCTCTTTTGCTAAAGTTTGGCATAAATTGGCAAGAATTTCTCGTTCTGACTTTTCTAGTAGATAACATTCATAGGGATTTTGCGGATGGGCAAAGATAGCTTTAGTTAATTTAACTCGCACATCCCTAATCGATTCAGCCTGTTGGGGAGTAGTTTGGAGTAATTCATCCCAATCGGACTTGGCTAAACTAATTGTCAATTGCTGTCTCGTCCACTCTTCTAAGTCATCGGCGCGGTCGATAATCGTTGGTATATTGTTTGGAAAACGTCCTTGACGATGAAGGCGATCGCTCAACCAAGCTTCTGGCGTAGTGAGCAGTAACCCCTGAAAATCGTCCGTCCACCGAGCGCCAGTTTTAATTTTTTTGTTGGTGTCTAACCATTTCTGTAAGATGGGAATTTCTTTGTCAAGAAGGCGTTGCTGTACTGCTTGGGGTGCAACTAAAATTACCGACCAATCCCCCATCAAAGCAGGCATGAGATAGCTGAAGCAGTATGTACCTACACTACTGCCAGTTTGGATTAAAGCAGATCGTCCCAAACGCAAAGTTCTTGCTACCAACCGTGCCATAGTTAAATGGTGGGGCCAGTTGGCTATATCTTGTTCTTTAAGAAAGGCTCGCAAAGACGAGTGGACTTCTACTTCAATCACTTTTCTGTTATACCAAGGCAATTAGTAGTTACTTTTACGAGTTTACTGAAATGAAGGTGGGTATTGTCGGCTTAGGATTAATTGGTGGTTCTTTAGGACTGGATTTGCGATCGCGAGGATATGAAATTCTGGGAGTTTCTCGTCAAGCAACAACCTGTCAGATCGCTTTAGATAGAGGAGTAGTAGCTCGAGCGAGTACGGATTCAAGCTTACTAACAGAAGCAGAAATAGTAATTATTTGTACGCCGATTGGAGTGATCGCACCAACACTCAAACAACTCACTCCTTATCTTTCCCCTAAGGCGATCGTTACCGATGTCGGTTCGGTTAAACAACCGATAGTCACTGCTTGTTCTCAGTTGTGGTCTAATTTTGTCGGCGGACATCCAATGGCAGGAACTGCAGAACAAGGGATTAATGCGGCTCAAAATAATTTGTTTCGGGGTGCGGCTTATGTATTTACTCCTACGGAACAAACCCTGCCGAGTGCAGTAGAAAAGTTAGAAGAAATGGCACATTCTCTCGGTGCAGTTACTTATACCTGTTCTCCCGAAGTTCACGATCGCGCCGTTGCTTGGATTTCTCATTTACCTGTAATGGTTAGTGCCAGTCTGATTAGTGCTTGTCGGTCGGAAACAGAACCGGAAGTCTTACAACTAGCTCAACAGTTAGCTAGTTCTGGTTTTCGAGATACCAGTCGGGTTGGCGGCGGCAATCCAGAGTTAGGAATGATGATGGCAAAATATAATCGTCAGCAATTGTTGCGATCGCTAATTCAATATCGTCATAATCTGGACCACATGATTGACCTAATCGAAAGAGAAAATTGGCACGAATTAGAACAAATTCTTCAATCTACCCAAAAAGCCAGACCCGAATTTTTACATTAATTCCGACATCGAACAAAATTTAAATATAGTTGAAACCAAGCTTTGAAAGGACTAGAGATGATTTATGGTAAAAAAAGAGCGGTCTTTTTTTGTTAGCAAGACCAACGGTTTATATAGACGAGTTTGAATAATCGCAAAGTCATTGGTCGCTCGATGGGTTGAAGTGAAGAATTAAAATAAATTTAATTAGAATAAAAGAATCAACCATTTAAATGTCGCTCGATGGCTAGTAAAGAAACCTTTCAAGAAATTGCCTCTAACGTACAACTATTTCAGAATATCGAACAGAAAGAGAGATTTTTATTCGTTATTGGAGCATTGTTTTCAAGGGCTATTAGTCTAAAGAAAGCAGCAGAAATTATGGAACTTGATGTAGAAGTTTTCTCGCAACTACTAGAGCTAATGAGCATCGAATTTTCTTATTTAACTAATGAAGATGTTGCCCTGAAAAAAAGCTGGTAAAAAAAAGTGAAAGTTGTCTTTAATTCCTCTCCACTTATTTTTCTTTCTCGCTTGGATTTCCTGGATCAATTTCTCAAATATGATTATGGATTTTTCTTGCCACAAATAGTCATTGAAGAAATTAATATCAAGCAAGACGAAGCTAGTAGATATGTTAATAATTTAATTACTAATAACTGTCTGTTAGATAGATACTAGAAATTAAATGCAGAGTTAAGCGAGAAATTTTTAACGCAATTTTTACTGATTAATAATAGATAATAATATTTTTTTAGTGAAAACCTACAAAAAAAACACAATTTACTTCTGACTCCTGTAGGGACGCGATCTGTCGCCAAAGGTGCAGCGGAGCGAACGTCCTTACTGTAAGGGCAAAAGGCGTTTGACCAAACGCCTCTACTGACTCCTGAATACTGACTCCTGACTCCTTCTACAAATGCCTTCACTCCGAGAAAAAATTGCTTTTTATTTAGATGATGTTGAGACTTCTGTAGGCTTAGGGATTAATTTGACTATTCTAGGATTAATTTTACTGTCCTCAGTGATTTTTATTGCCGGAACCTATTCTCTTCCTACTACTGTTCAAAACAGCTTTAATATTTTAGATACTATTATTTTAATTATTTTTACTATTGAATATTGTCTTCGTTTTTGGTCTGCTAAGAATAAAAGTAAATTTTTCTTTAATCTTTTTTCTTTAATCGATTTAATCGCCATTTTACCTTTATTGTTGGGTTGGCTAGATATTCGTTTTCTTCGGATTTTTCGCTGGTTTAGAATTTTACGTATAATTAGGCTTTGGCGGTTAAAAATCAAAATTTTTAGGCTTCAAACCGAAGACAGTATTGTTTATACTCGCATTTTTTTAACCCTTTTTTCTCTGATTTTTGTCTATGCTGGCTTAATTTATCAAGTCGAACACCAAGTTAATAGTAAAAAATTAAAGAATTTTTTTGATGCTTTTTATTTTGTGGTAGTTACCATGACAACAGTAGGTTATGGTGATGTTACTCCTCTATCAGAAACTGGTAGAGCAATGACCTTACTCATGATTTTGACTGGAATACTGTTTATTCCTTGGCAACTAGGAGAATTGATTAAACAAGCCGTAAAAACTGCCAATTTAGTAGAAAAAGAGTGCCCTGGTTGTAATTTAACTCGACACGACTCGGATGCTAAATTTTGCAAGCAATGCGGCACAAAGTTGGAAAATTAAAGAGTATGAATTAACAGGAGACATATGGAAAGAGGACTGCTATGGTTACCTCTGTTAGCAGCGTTTATTTGGTTAGCCTGGACTGGTTGGCAGGAATATCAAAAGATAGAAGCCTATCGTATTTGGTCGGAACAGTTTGACAAAGCCAAATATGATATCTATGCAGTGTTGGGTCAAAAAGAGGCAGAAATAACTTGGGGTAAACCTACTCGAAAAGGACCTGTAGACCTAAAAACCTTTTCTCTAAAAGATGTGCAAGCTATTCGACTATTAGTAGGCGATCGCGCCATCGATTGGGATAATCCTCCAGCTAAAGGTAAGACTTGTTTAGAATTTAGTTTGGTCGAACAAAGTAATTCAATTCAAATTCCTTTTACCGATAGTTCTCTGGCTGCTAAGTGGGGCAAATATTTACAGCAAGAGTGGGAAAAATATCGTTTGAAGTAGGAAATTGTTAAAAAAATGGAAGCGATCGCTCTAGATCTAAGTCCAATTATCAATCTCACCGACGAGCAATTTTTTCAGCTTTGTCAGCATCATCGCGACTATCGCTTCGAACGTACTGCTTCGGGAGAAATAATTATTATGCCGCCAACGGGGGGAGAAACTGGCAGACGTAACGCAGAAATTGCTTTTCAATTGCAAGCATGGTCCCGTCAAAATAAACTTGGTATAGTTTTTGATTCTTCTACTTGTTTTAAACTGCCTCACGGTGCAGATCGTTCTCCCGATGCTGCTTGGATAAAAAAAGAACGATGGGAAGCTTTAACTCTGGAAGAAAGAGAAAAATTTCCGCCTATTTCTCCCGATTTTGTTCTCGAATTGGGTTCGGCGACTGATTCTCTTACTACTCTACAAGCAAAAATGAAGGAATACATAGATAATGGAGTACGTTTGGGTTGGTTGCTCGATCGCCAAAATCGACGAGTCGAAATTTGCCGCACCGGAAAAGTAGTGGAAGTGCTACAACAACCTGGCAATCTTGCTGGAGAAGACGTTCTGCCTGGGTTTATTTTAGATTTGAAAGAGATTCTTTATTAAAGGAACTGGAGAAGACAAATGGCAAAAGCACGTAATGTCCTCGGTACGGAACTAGAAATTTGTTGCGGTTCCCCGGTAACCGGATGGTATCGTAACGGTAAATGCGAAACCGATCCCAGCGATCGCGGCGCGCACGTCGTCTGTGCGGAAATGACCGAAGAATTTTTGGAGTTTAGCAAGTCGCGGGGTAACGATTTAATTACGCCAATGCCTATGTTTGATTTTCCAGGACTCAAACCAGGCGATCGCTGGTGCCTGTGTGCCAGTCGCTGGAAAGAAGCATTTGATGCGGGGGTAGCCCCTCCAGTTGTTCTCCAATCAACAGAAGAATCTGCTTTGAACTACGCTAGTTTAGAAGAATTGAAACAACATGCATTAAATGTATAGCAATTCTATTTGGGTTGTAAGAGTTTTTCCCTATCTTCTTATCTCTCTAATCTTTAACTGACTCTGTGTACGGGACGGGATCGGCTTCCGAAACGCTGCCGCTGCGCGTAGTGGGACGACGGAAGCCAACAACGCGCACTGGGAGGAAACACAGCCTCTCCGAAGGATCGTTCGCCCCTATGCCTGACTTCTGAAACTTATAAAACTGATTTCTGTTGTTTCATTTCCCCGTAAGCAGCATATACTCCTCGAACGTTATACCAATTCAGAAAAATACGAGCAATTTCGAGAGCCAATTGAGGTTTACCTCGTTCGATTAACCATTGTAATAAAGGCTGCATTGTTCTTTCATTTAATTTTCCTCCTAGAGAAAGAATTCCCCATAATAGTCGATGCAACCAGGTCATTTGAATCATCATTCTTACTTCCCAAGTAGGATGTTTTTGATAAAAAAGAACTCCCATTCTTCCTCGTTGAATTTCTTTATCAATTAACTTGGGAATTTGCTCTAAATTAAAAGGAGGATGCCAATGATAACCAACTGCCTCGGGACATTTAATTAATTTTAAACCTAATTTTTTTAGACGAACGCCTAATTCTAAATCTTCCCATCCGTAGAGTTGAAACTGAGTGTCAAACAGTCCAACTTCTTCTAACCATTTACGAGCGATCGCTACATTTCCCGTAGCAAAATAAGCTGCAGAAAAATCGGTAATTTTGTAGGGTTCGGTAGTGGGATTTTCAAAATTGCAAGTATTAATTACCCATCCGTAAGTAAATAGGCGATCGCTACCTATTTTCTTTTGTCCTTCTATTAAAGCATTTGCATGAGCTTGTAAGAAATTTTCAGTAACTACTAAATCGCTATCAATAAAAATAATAATTTCTCCTTTAGCTTCTTTTATGCCTAAATTACGAGCAACAGCAGGTCCTTGATGTTCTTGTAAAAAGGCTCTGACATGAGGAAATCGATCGGCACGATCTGCTAACCATTCTAATGTTCCATCAGTCGAACCGTCATCGACAACAATAATTTCATAATTACTAATTTTATCGGCAGTAAATTTTTGTTTTTCTAATGCTTTAAGGCATTTTTCTAAAATTGGTAAACGATTATAGGTTGGAATAATAATACTAATAAACATTACAGGAATAAAAAATTATAAAAAAAAGTTTAGCGGATTTTTTGTAACAATATGCGAATCATGAGAGCATCTTCAGCATTGGGAAAAATTGTGAGATAAGATTCTAAATCTTGAACCGCTTTTGACCATTCATTTAACTCATAGTAAAGTAAACCGCGATCGCGTAATTCATTTGGATTGTCAGGAACAAGTATTAAAATCCCATCGATGGTAGCTAAAGCTTTGTTAAATTCCCGTTGATGAAGATAAATCATTTTTAGATTAGTTAGCATCCTCACTAAAATTTCTCTATTACTGATAGGTGCTAAAAAACGAGGTTCTAATTTGACTGGTTGTTGATAAACTTGTTGCAGTCTTTCCTCACAATCTTGTTCAAAAAGTATTTCTCCTTGATTGAAGGCATCAACAAAAATGCCTACATTTTCAAAATTAGGACGAATGATAAAATGACCTGGCATGCCAATGCCTACCATCGGGAAATCAATGCGTTTCGCAATTTCTAAGTAAATAATAGACAGAGTAATGGGAATTCCGGTACGGCGATCGATAACATTATTGAGGAAACTGTTACGCGGATCGTAATAATCCCTAGTATTGCCTTCAAATCCTAAGTCATTAAAAAGATAACTATTAATTGTTTTAATTACTTTGAGAGGATATCGCTCTTTTATTAATCTTTCTCTTACCTCTTCTGCCATAGTATCCAAGGCATTGAGATATTCTTCTATATCTAAATTGGGATATTCTGTTCGTGCAAAAGAAAGAGCAGCTTTAGCTAGATCGATATCTTCATCTGCGCGATTAGTTTCGTTATAAAAGTTTTGTAAAACAAAATTTATATCCATTTTTAAATTATTTTCTAACCACAAAAACAAAAAGTTTTTTATTTAATAATTTCTACCTCAATGATTTTAATCTTTATAATCACTTCCAGAGCCATATTGCCAGGCATCTAGCCAGCGATGATAATAATACTGTTGAGTTGGAGATAAGTTATTAGCTATTGGTTCCATTAATTTACCAATAGGATATAAGCCGCTGTATAATGCTAAATTAAAATAATGAATACTCCAATTAATTAAAAGATTAATACCAACTTGAGGAAGAATAGGAAGTACGAATTTTGGATTGACTAACAGTAAAGTTTTAGCTAACGGTGGAAATTGAATCACATCTTGTAGAAACGGTTTTAAAACATCATCTCCTAGTTTATCCATGACAGAAAAAACACCATTCATTAACTCATTAATTTGATTGGGGTTTACTTTTCGCTCTATATCTACACTCATAGTTTTTTGAAATAACCAAGTTACTGAAATATTAGGCTGATAGGGTTGTAAAAAAGCTAAATCTTTACTCTTGAGAGTATCTGCCTTTAGTGCTTCATCAATGCCAAAAGTAAGGCGTTTTAAATGACGAATCATGGCACCAAAACCGCCAAAACTCACAGGAGATTGACTGCCGCTACTATCTCCTACTGGTAAAATGCGTTCCCAAGATAAATGCAGGGGGTTTTGACGATAGGCAGGGAAAAAACCAAATAAAAATCGCTCGAATTTTAATTGCTCTAATTCTATATTTTGATATTCTGGTAATAATCTCAGATACTCTTCCATAAAAAATTCTAAACCGGGACGTTCTGGACGAGCATCTAAGTAACTAAACAAGTATGTTGTTCTGCCATCTCTAGCAGGAAAAGCCTCCCAAAAATACTGACACTGATTAATAATGGGCGTAAAAGTATAAATTAAATCTCCTGTATCATTCTTGGGATAGCCTTTAGCACAACTTCCAACTATAATGCAGATACCTTCTGGTTTGGTTTCTTTTCGTGCTTGTTGGACAATAGGAGAAAAATGTCCCATTGCATCAATTAGTAAGCGAGTTTTTAGATTTACTTCCCCTGCTTTTACTAAGACACCATCAGGATGAACTGTAGCTGAGTTGAATGGCGTGTTTTCTAATAATTGACCGCCAGCTTTGAGAAATTTATTTTTGAGGGTTTCTAATAAAAAAACAGGGTCGATGCCAATATTGAGGACATCTTTAACCCAAATTTCTTTACCACCCAAAAAACTGACTCGCGCGGGATTATATTCAGTGGCGATCGCACTTTCTAATTCTGCTTCTGAGAGTAATTCTAATTCTACAAATACTTCTAATTCCTTACGAGAAATATTCCATTCCTGTTCTCTCCCTCGCAAAATTCCCCTTTCTAATAAGGCAACCTTCCACCCTAACTGTTGCAATACAGCACCAATGAGAATACCTAACGTGCCACCAGAGATAACGACATCCCAGTCAAGATTCCCCAGAGATTCATTACTTTGATACACAACTTGAGGAACTTGCATCTCGTTGAAGCGCAAAGCGTGCCAAAATCGATCTGCATCCCTTAATCGTCCGAGAACATCGTCCGGCTGTTGAGAGAGAATTTGTTCTGTCAAGCTCATCTAAACTACCCCGATGCTGTCTTTTTAGATCTCTACTTACTAATTACCTTGACACATTTAGACAGCTCGGAGGCAATTAATCTCAAAAGCTCTGTTATCTAATAATTACAGTTACCGCTCGGGAGTCAGGAGTCAGTGGATAATTGACAACGCGGAACGGACAAGTTGAGAATTAATAATTAATTAATTATCCATTATCAATTATTAATTAGTACCTCTCCCAGGGACGGTAACGTTGACCGTAGTAATCTAAAATTTCATCTAAACGCTGCTTACTTGCTTCGTCTATATCCTTGCAATATTCTAGCCACAAACCTCCTACTTGACTTTTACCATAATCAAATTGTTGTCGCTCTTTAATTTCACTGTCCTCATCATTACTCATTGGCTGAGGAATTAAGCCAGCACTGATTCCCGAAATTTGTCGCAAATGAGCTGCTACTTCGCGGTACACTGCCAAAGGTAATCCCGGAGAAGCAATTTGATACCGTATTTTTATCTCTTCTGTCGACGGCACTGTTTTATTCCTCTTTAAACGATCTACCAAAAACTATTTTCCTTGCTAATGCATAGTCCATAAAAGCTTAAGATAAAAATATTAGATGAACAAACTCCATAATTTCCTCATAAGGGATCGTTTATCAATATAGTGAAAAAGAGAAAATTTGAGAATGAACGAAACTGCTTCAGAAAAAACAGTAGAAAAACACGTCAGAACTGTCTCTGATACTAAAAGAGCTTTTTATTCCTATCATGCTCGACCGATTAATTCAGTTTATCGTCGGGTAGTAGAAGAGCTATTAGTAGAAATGCATTTACTCTCTGTCAATGCAGATTTTCAAAGCGATCCTATTTATTACTTGGGAGTGGTTACCTCTTTTGAGCGTCTAATGCAGGGATATCGACCAGAAAAAGATAAAGAATCAATTTTTAATGCTCTTTGTCAATCTATAGGTGACGATCCTCAAGTTTATCGAAAACAGGCAGGAAGCTTACTTACTTTGGCACAAAATAAATCTCCAGAAGAATTAATTGCCTGGTTGAGCAATCCAACCGTGACAGAGGATACCGAGAGTATTGCCGAACCAATTAGAAAAATCGCTCAAAATTCTCACTTTAAATATAGTCGTCTATTTGCGATTGGTTCATACACTCTTTTTGAAGAAGCAGATGCAGAGTTATTTAAACAAGAAGATAAACGTAACGAAATTATTAATTTACTTGCAGAGAATTTACATCTACCAGGGGAGAAAATGAAAAAGGATATAGACTTTTATCGCAGTAGCCTGGAAAAAATGGATCAGCTCTTAAGTGTACTAGAAGATGTCCTGCAAGCTAGCCGTAAGCAAAAAGAAAAACAATCTCCACAAAAAGAGCAAGCCGAGCAACTAGAGATTGACAATTAATTTAATTACTGCACCTTCTTGGTCGAGCATCTCTTGCTTCTTCTATCTATCGAGGTAGCTAAATGTAAAAAGAGTGACTAAAAAAGAGGGGGTTTCCCCTTTTTTCTTTATTTCTAAGATTTACAGAGATTTACAGACCTGTGGCTCATCTATATGCTAATTGGCGTTCGATCTCTACTAATCTTTGCTCTAATTCTCTTACCTCTTGTTTTAATTCAATTACTAAATTAGCTAGTCTCTCAAACATCGGGTCACTTTGTCCAATGGGTTGACCATTTACCAATGGGGGATTGCCAACAGTAGATTGAGATCCAATTCGGTCAGTAGCAGATTGAGTGGTACGATTACTCGACTGACTGAGACGACGTACTTCCCTTTCTAGTTGACTGACTCGCGTTCTTAAATTAGTAATTTCTGCTCTAAAATCAGTAGTTGATTGAGCCGTTACTGCGCGATCGCGAGTAATCGCAATTCCAAAGACTATTAAGATAGATAAATATATACCAAGAGTAAAAGCGATCGCTTTTTTGATTCGCCAGAACAAACTATTCATAGCCATAATGTCAGTGTGAGGGTATTACTTATAATCTTGGCAAAACTTTTACAGTAAAACTTCTTCCATGGCAAAAGATAGCGGTAAACTCTGGTAAACTACGATAAGCTTACTTTGCTAGTACGCAATTCTTGAATACCAGAAGAAATTCTGGGATCGGGTGCTTAAGTTTACAACTCAAATAAAATTGCTCTAGCTCTAATAAACCACTAAAACAATAGCATTCCTTATTGAGGATTAATAATTCCCCTTATCTTTTCCAAGATAAATGCAAAATATTGTGAAGATAGAGCAGCTCTGGATTTGAGTTTTTTTGTTGCCAACTACTGAGCAAAATTTATCCCAACCTTATTTTAAAAAAAAAATTAACTCTTAAAAAAAAATGTGACAATCTAGATATTTGACGGTATATTTTTTTATAATTTAATTGAAACAAACCAAATAAACTGACAAACGAGAGAAAATAAAAGGGAAATTTGAAAAATTATGAGTGAAACGATAACTAGCCCTTTAACAGGAAAAGCCTTACTTCAAAAAGTAAAAGAGCTATCTCACTTACCCAGACGTGAAACAGCAAAACGCTGCGGGTATTACACTATGACAAAGGATAATCAAACCCGCGTCAATTTGACAGATTTTTATGATGCAGTTCTTGCTGCTAAAGGAGTTCCTCTCGATCCAGAAGGAACAAAAGATGGTCGTGGACGAGAACCTACTTATAGAGTAAGTGTTCACAAAAATGGTCAAATTGTTATTGGTTCTACCTATACTCAAGCTATGGGATTAAAAGAAGGTGATAAGTTTGAAATTAAGTTAGGCTACAAACATATTCACCTAAAACAGATCGATGACGATCTCGATGTTGATGAATCATCAGAAAATTAATGATCTGTTCAACAGATTTTTCATATATAAATCGCCTTTAAAGTAAAAGGCGGTTTATCTTTCTTAAACTGTCTAGATGTTAGCTCCTTCTTTACTAAAAGTAATTACTTTTTTGGGTAGTTGGGCAATTATTTGGTTGCCAATAGTATTTCTTGTAAATAGATTTATTAATTGGCAGCCTCAGCAATCTTTGACACCAAAACAAAAACTAATCTTCTTAACTTCTCTTTATCCCTTTGCGCCTTTAATTATTTGGTTTGTTATCCAAGTTGAAGAAATATCGTGGGTCGATTGTGGTTTAAAGTGGCAACTCAGTTTGCCGAGCTCTTTGGGGATGGGATTAGTAATAGGCGTTGTTGGTGTAGGAGTAATATTTGCCCTAGAATCATTTCTGGGTTTAGTTAACTGGCAGTGGAAAAATCTTCAACGTTTATTATCTCTAGCCTTGCCCATTCTAATTGTAGGACTGGGAGTAGCATTTATCGAAGAACTAGTTTTTCGTGGTTTTATTATTTATGAATTAACTTCTGATTACAGTTATCTAACAGCCGCAATCATTTCCAGCGCGATCTTTGCTGTGTTGCATTTAGTTTGGGAACGACAAGAAACTGCTCCTCAACTCCCCGGATTGTGGTTAATGGGAATGGTATTAGCCGGAGCAAGACTCATTGACAATGGTAGCATAGGTTTAGCTTGGGGGCTTCATGCAGGTTGGATTTGGGGACTATCTTGTCTAGATTCTGCCGAGTTATTAACCTATACGGCAAAAGAAGTAACTTGGATTAGTGGTATGAACCGACAACCTTTAGCTGGATTAGCGGGTATTCTTTGCTTAGTCGGTACTGGTCTTTTCTTATGGCTGTTGAGTATTAATTCAATAGTTTAACTGAGCTGCTTGATTAAAAAAACGGCGATATAGTCCAGTTGTAACTAACAAATTAGCTATTAAATTAGTCAAGACGATCGCAAACAAAATTAAAATTTGGTAAGAAGCTGCGTTGAGAGGATTCGTCCCGGCTAAAACTTGACCGTTAAACATTGCCGGTAAACTGACCAATCCTACCACCATCATTTGATTGAGTGTAGGAATTAAACTAATCCGAATTGCTTCTTTGCGATAAGTGTCTATAGCTTGCTTAGGAGTTGCACCTAAACAAAGATGAGTTTCAATTTCCTGACGATTTTGCTCGATCGCACTTACTAGGCGTTCGCCAGCCAAAGAAGCTCCATTGATGGCATTTCCCAGTAACATAGCCGCTAGGGGAATTAAATACTGAGGTTCGTACCATCTAGGGGGATGAACGATCAGCAAAATAGAATAACTCAAAGTTAAGGCACTACTAGCTACAAGTGACAGCCAAACTAGGGGAAGTAAACCGCGAATCTTCTTGGCGATGCGATTGCGAATCACAATCGCCGCAATAGAAACTGCAATAGCTAAAATAAGCAATACCGACCATACATTATCGAGAGCAAAAACAATTTCTAAAACATAGCCGACTACTAGCAGTTGTAAAAGAGCTCGTCCCGCACCCAAAACCAACTGTCCTTCTAAATTCAGTTTCTGCCAAAGAGAAAGGGCGATCGCTACACCAATTATCCCTAATACTGGCACTAAATCGGTAAAATCAAGTTCAATTACACTAGTCACAGTTATTCTATGTTAAAAGCGTTAAAAGCAAAATTGGCTTTGTTAAGTATAAATATTTGGTAAAGCGAGTGAATAAAATTCTCCCCGTCGATCTGACCAGACAATACAAAATTATTAGTCAAGAAGTCTCCGAAGCTGTCTTAGAAATTCTTAGTTCCGGTCGTTATATTGGTGGTACGGCAGTTACCGACTTTGAATATCAGTTTGCCGATTACTTGGATACGAACGAATGTATCGGCTGTAATTCCGGTACTGATGCCCTTTATATGGCACTGAGAGCCTTAGACATCGGGCAAGGAGACGAAGTAATTACCACCCCCTTTACTTTTATCGCTACTGCAGAAGTAATTACCAGAGTTGGAGCGACACCTATTTTCGTCGATATCGACGCTGCTACTTTTAATCTGGATCTCGATCGAGTCGAAGAGGCGATTTCCCAAAAAACTAAAGCCATTATCCCCGTCCATTTATTTGGACAACCAGTCGATATGACTCGCTTGATGGCGATCGCTGAAGCTAACAATCTCTATGTTATCGAAGATTGCGCCCAAGCAACGGGAGCAGAATGGGCAGAAAGAAAAGTAGGTAGTATCGGGCATATTGGTTGTTTTAGCTTTTTCCCTACCAAAAATCTAGGTGCTTGTGGCGATGGAGGAGCATTAACAACTAACGATCCAGCCGTGGCTGCCAGAGTAAAAATGCTGCGCGAACACGGTTGTCAAGTTCGCTATCGTCACGATTTAACCGGACTCAACAGCCGTCTCGATACTATTCAAGCGGCTATTTTACAGATTAAACTTCGTTACCTCGATCGTTGGAATCAACAACGGCACGAAGCAGTCAGCTATTACCAGCAGTTACTGCAATCCCTTCCCAATATCCAACTTCCGCAAGCCATGTCGGGAGGAAAAAATGTTTGGAATCAGTACACCATTCGGATAGCAGATACGGGTAACAAAGACGAACCCACTCGCGAGTACGTTCGTACTCAATTGCAGCAGAGAGGTATTATCTCTATGATTTATTATCCCCTGCCCCTTCATTTACAGCCAGTTTACAGCTATCTAGGTTATCGAGTAGGGCAACTGCCCACCGCCGAGCAAGCTGCCCGTGAAGTTTTATCTTTGCCCCTGTTTCCTGGTATTTCCTTTGAGGAATTACAACAAGTAGCTTATGGGTTGAAAGATTGTTTGGCGTTTAAATAGTCAACAGGGAACAGTGCGATCGATAAAGTTAATTAGATTTTGTTAATTACAGCTAACGGCGATCGCGTTTCCTGGTAGTTTTTTTAATAAGATGCGATAGGTTTGCTTGTACTATAGCGATCGCAATTTTCAAGTTCAAGCTTTCTTGGATCTTGCGAGAGCTTTTCCAGATTAGTTATATCTAGCAAAGCTATAATTTACTTGAGGTTGGAGGAAAAAATAATGAATATATCAACCCTTGAGCAAATTGAAGCAGCAATTCTTACACTTCCATCAGATGAGTTTGAGAAACTGAAAGGTTGGTTTTTTGACTTAGATTATCAGCGTTGGGATCGACAGTTAGAGCAAGATATTGCAGACGGAAAGTTAGACGCTTTGGCTGACGAAGCGATCGCAGAATTCGAGGCGGGTGACTGTCGAGAAATTTGATGCATTATACGACACGACGATTTTGGAAATGTTACAACGATTTACCTGAAAATGTGCGGCGTACTGCCGACCAATGCTATAAGTTACTTAAAACCGATCCATCCCACCCATTCATTGCACTTCAAGAAGATTGGTAATAAATACTGGTCAGTTCGGGTAGGGTTAGATTATCGGGCTTTAGGGGTTGAGGTAGAAAACGGCATTTCATGGCTTTGGATTGGTACTCATGCACAGTACGACAAGTTAATTGGTAAGTCTTAGTTCTTAACAAATTAACCGTAAAACTTTTTTTCAAATCTAATTGTCTTTTAAGTTTTATATATTACTGTGTCGCGCTCGCGATGAGTTTCGCTACACAGAACTCCAGTGATACTTTTTCAATAATACTGATCTCAAATGACACTCAAAAAATTGCAGGTTATTATTGAAAAATATTTGAATTTTATGCAAGTCAAATCAATAAAAATATTACAAATAAACTTTAAGCCAATAAAATAATGTCTTCAAGTAGTAGCATTGAACTTATCTCATGCTTTCATTAATTTCTTTGAGAGACGAGCTAGTTTCCCTAGATTCAAATCTAAGCATGGTAAACAATCTCTTAGTTATCCTCAGAATGTAAAGATAGTGGGTGATTGCTTGAAGTTTCCTAAGCTAGGTCTTATCTATGCCAAGATTCATAGAGAACTCAAAGGCAGTATAAAGACTGTTACAATTACTAAGAATCCTTGCGACCAATACTACGCTTCTATTTTGTTTGAAGATGGTACTAAGAAACCTCAGCAATCGATAGAAGGTAATGCTATAGGTATTGATTTAGGACTGACCCATTTTGCAATTACTAGTGAAGGTAGTAAGTTTGATAATCCTAAATGGTTAGCTAGACATGAACGCAACCTTAAGATTAAACAACAGCAACTGTCTAGGAAACAAAAGGGAAGTAATAACCGTAATAAGTCTAGAAAGAAAGTAGCTAAAGTCCATAATAAAATCACTCGTTGTCGGGAAGACTTTCACCATAAACTTTCACGTAGGATTGTAGACGAGAACCAAGTCATAGTGGTAGAAAATCTAGCCGTAAGAAACATGGTCAGAAACCGTAGTCTATCTAAAGCTATAAGCCAGGTAGGATGGGGTCAATTTTGCACCATGCTAAAGTATAAAGCCGAAAACGAGGGAAAGGTTTATCTAGAGGTTGACCGTTTCTTTGCTTCTAGTAAGACTTGTAATAATTGTCTGTATCAAGTAAGCGACTTTCCACTTGATGTAAGATTTTGGGATTGTCCTAGCTGCGGTATTAAACATATTGATAGAGATATCAATGCAGCTAGAAATATCCGAGATGAAGGACTACGTATAATGGCGGTGGGATAAGGCGAGGTTTCCTCGCCTTATAGAACCACCGCGTTGGCTTCAGGAACTGGAGCTGCAGCCTACTGTCAAACTGTAAGACCTAAGAGTAGTGGACGTAAGAAATCTACTGTTGGGCAGGTTTCTGGGTAGGAAGCTGAGGGGCTGCGTGCGGAACTTGTTTCCGCACTTTAAACGCCCCGTCGCGTCTCCGGCGCGGGTAGTTCACAATAGATTCCATATTACAAAGAAAGAAGCAGCAATCGCTTGGTACAGCTTTCGAATTAACCGTTTGATAATATCGGTGTAATCTTGATTGATGGCAGTGTCACGCGGTATTCGCGCTCTACTTAAGACACTGCCACATTCCTAAGCCATTTTCACCCTTGAGTTTGATCGACTGATTCTCCTCAGTGAAAATGATCGTCCACAGACGGGGTTGACCCCATAGCGATCGCTCATCTACCAACTACTTTTGACCGCACCCAATTACGATCGAGAGCTTCGACGAGACTGCGAACGGCAGCAATCATAGCTAGGTCATTATCTAGTTGGTTGATCGCCGAACCTACGCCTACGCCTGACGCACCAGCAGCGAGCGCCATCGGTACGGTAACGCTGGATAAACCAGAAGCACACAGTACGGGTACGTCAATCGAACGAGAGATGACATGAGCGGCTGCTAAGGTAGGAGCAGCTTTTTCAATTAATCCTAAAACTCCTGGATGAACCGGATGAATGCTCGTACCCCCTTCTGTTTGAATGATATTAACTCCTTCTCTGACAAGTTCTTCTGCTAACTGGACTTGTTCGTCTAGGGGCAGAATGTGAGGTACTGTTACCGACAGGGTAATATCTGGCAGTAGCGATCGCGTTTTGCGGGTTAACTCTAATACTTCTAGAGCCTCAAAACGCCTTCCTCGCGCATAAAAGCTGTCAAAATTACCAATCTCAATTAAATCGGCACCAGCTCTTAGGGCACTAACAAATAACTCTGGCTCAACTGCCGAAACACAAATAGGTAAATTGGTAAGCTGGCGAATATTTTCAACCAAGGCAGGCTCTGCGGCAATATCGACAAAAGTTGCCCCTCCTGCTTGAGCTGCTCTAACTGTGGCTGCTACTCGCGCGCTATCAAAGTTATTTAACCCACTAATTACTTTAAGGACATTTTTCTGTGCGAAAGCTTTTTCTAGCTGAGGATGCATCGTCATCTTTACCCCAATCTGTTTCAATCGTGATTTACCTAGTAGCAATTAGACTATCTTATGTCCAGAGAACTTTCGACGCAAGTCTCGTCCAGATGTAAGGAGCAATTGCTTTTCAATTCGATTGGCTACATTTCATATGCTAAATTAGGTAACCATGAACTTATCCAATCGTAAAACCGCTCTCACACTTTCAAAGCAGTTTTTTTGCCACTTCACAGTGCTGCATAAACGATCGCTAATTTCTCGCTAACCAATGTAAACAAAGCAGTAGAGTAGGCTGGGTTGGGCTAGAAGATTCCCAATGAATTACTTCCTAACGATAATTCTGGGTACTCGTTTGTCATTGCTTAAATCTCAATTCTCAGTCAGCCTGGACTCTTTCGGAGGATAGCTTGTCTTGTTTGAGAGTTTGCAGCTGTTGCAAGAGAACGTCAATTTCTGCTTGTAAATGAAGATATTTAACTTGCTGATCTGCTTGATAGCATGCTGGCATCGATTGAAAACTAGACTGCTGGCGATTGGCTGCCGTATCTATATCGAAAGCTAAGTGTTTGGTTTCAGATGATAAAAGAGTCGACATAATAGATAACTACTCAATTCAATTCAAGCAAGTACACAGATTGCTCTTCGTTTTCAAGTGAAGTAACGTGTACTTTTTTACACCAACTTGTCATCTTATCCTAGAAAAGTCACTCAATTGTTTTATGTGTGTCGATTTTAGAATTGTCATCATCGACCGAAAAGCTTGAAATTATTATCAAACCTAGATTAGACTTTAAATTTTTCTTGGGTATCGATAACTATTTAGATTTTTTATAAAAAATCTTAAATTAAGTAAACGTTAAACAATCCCATGTCTTAAGACATGGGATTGTCAATTGTTTAATAAACTAGTAGAGAGTAAGCTCAACCTAGAGCTGGAAAAGGCGTGCATAGCGTAGCGAGGAAAAATTGTGTTGCTATCTAAGGGTTTTGAAATTGAAATGTATACTGGCACGCCTCAAGGCGATGTCATTGGTCTTTCGGATCGGATTGTTAGGGATTTAGAAGGCTTTGTGCGCGAACCAGATAGTCGCAATGTCGAGTATACTACTGCTCCTTTTTGCAATTACGACCGACTGCTATGCGCTCTCCTCAAACCCCGACAAAAACTAAGAAGCTATTTACGTCGTCAGGGCAATTATACTCTCATTCCTGGCAGTACCTTATCTTTAGGAGGAAGCGATCGCTTTTACCGTTCCGATCCCAATAATCCCTACCACAGCTACATCGAACAAACCTATGGAACCAAGGTAGTTACTGCTAGCGTTCATATCAATATCGGGATCGGCGATCCGGAATTACTAATGCAAGCCTGTCGTCTAGTAAGGGTAGAAGCACCTTTATATCTGGCTTTAAGTGCTTCTTCTCCTTTCATAGATGGTAAAGCTACAGGCTATCATTCCACTCGCTGGCATGTTTTTCCCCAAACTCCAGCTAAAGTTCCTCTCTTTGAAAGCCACGCTCATTTTATCCAGTGGACAGAAGCTCAACTAGCAGCAAAAACCATGCAAAATGTCCGTCATCTCTGGATCTCAGTAAGACCTAATGGCGATTGCCGTCCCTACAAACTCAACCGCTTAGAACTGAGAATTTGCGATCTGATTGTCGAGCCAATCGCTCTATTGGCAGTAACGGCTTTGTTAGAAGCACGACTAATGCAAATGTTCGCCTCACCTCATCTCGATCCGCTACAACAAAGTCGTTTATCTACCGCTACTCTGGCAGAAGACTTAATAGAGATTACCGCAGCTAATGAACGAGCCGTTTCCCGCCACAGTTTGGACGCAGAATTAAGACATTGGCAGGATGGCAGCAAAATTTTGGCTCGAGATTGGATTATACAAATTTATCAACAAGTGCAGCCAATTGCCCAAAAACACGGTTATAGTTGTTTTCTCTCACCCCTCAAAAAAATCTTGCGCTCTGGTAATACAGCTCAGCAATGGTTAAAGCTTTATCACGCCGGAACAGATATACGCTCGCTCCTCACTCAAGAAATTCGTCGAGTAGAACAGCAAGAGAGAGAATTAGAAAATAAACTGTGTCAACCTATCTTAGTAGCCTAATTATAAGTTATCAGGTGTTAGGCGTTGGGTAGAAGATGGTAAAGCTAATTAATAATTGATAATTGGTAACTGATAACTGATGACTGGTGACTGATAAAATGCCTCCTCGAGTTGTTCTGGTTCATCCCCAAATTCCCCCAAACACGGGAAATATTGCCCGAACCTGCGCGGCGACAAAGACTCAATTGCATTTAGTAGGACCTTTGGGATTTGAAATTAGCGATCGCTATCTTAAAAGAGCAGGTCTTGATTACTGGCCCCATGTAGATTTACACTACCATCAAGACATAGCAGCTTTTGAATACGAGCGGCAACAAAAAGGTGGAAGACTAATCGGCTTTAGCGTCTCTGGCAACAAAAACTACCTCGATTGTCAGTATCGAGACAACGACTGGCTATTATTTGGTAGCGAGACTTCTGGATTGCCTCCTCAAATTCTAGAAGCTTGCGATTACAAAATTTATATTCCGATCCATCAGCCCAAAGTACGCAGTTTCAATCTTTCCGTCAGTGTAACGATTGGTTTATTCGAAGCACTGCGCCAACTCGGTTATCAAAATTAAAAAAATGCTGGCTATATTTGTCGAAATTTTCACTTGTCTAAATTTAAATTTCAGGTTAATCTTGCCTAGAAATATTGAAGTTTATATTTAACTAATTCTTGTATTCAAGCTCTTATAAGCAAAAACAGCTTGAATCTATAGTCGCTATGGCGATCGCGCAGGGTCTCGCTAGTCTACGACCCTCTTCGAGTCCGCGAGCTCGCCACAATCTAATTATTTTTGGGAGGTTATCTTTAAAAGCGATGTCCATGCATAGCCAAGACCAGAATCTTCTACCTCTAAACGAGCGGCAAATGCAAGCTACCGCGCAACACTCTTCACCTCGCTTGCTTGCTTCCGGGACTACCCGTAAAACCCGTCATTCTGCTACCATGCTGGGGCTAGCAATATCTATGGGTGCTACTAGCTGGGGATGGTTCTACCAGGCGGAACGGGCAAACGCAGCTACAAGTCAAATATTACCTCAAGATCCCGTTCTGAGTCACCTAAAGCTAGAGGAAGCTACTTTGTCTGAGAAGAAGCTAGAAAACCCCAAATCGAGCGAAGAAATTGCTGTAATGGGAATCGGACATCCTCAAAAGCACGATCGATTTCAAGTAGTTAATTGGGCAAGCAAGAGCGATCGCCTCCTAAAACAACAACAAGTTATGCTCCAAAATCTCAAAGCAAAATGGGAGCAATCAAATACTAGTTTAGAAAAGTTAAAAGCCAAAAACTTCCCGAGCGGTCACGCGACAATCCGTCAGCCAATCTCAAGAGCGCATGCTCCTTTGACAATTGAAGCTACCCCAACAACAGCTATCCCTCAATTACCTGCTCTAACAGCACCCCAAACGATTCAAGACAATGAGCGACAAATTTATCAAGTCCGAGAAGGAGATACAGTAGAGATAATTGCTCGTCGCTACAACACTACTCGCGAACGATTGATCGAGGCAAACAAACTCAAAAATCCTGACTTGATTTTTGTCGCTCAGCAGTTAAAAATTCCAGTAGTTGAACCGAGCAAGAGTCGGAGTAATGACAATCCCTCGAGTATTATTCCATCGCAGCTATCGGAAGATAAAAACTCAATCCAATTGCAGACAACGGAAGTTTTGCTCGGCAGGAGTCAAACTTTAAGATTTGAGAGAGAGACTACAGCAGTCAGCCAACCGTTTGGCAGAGCGGATAATGAGTTAGAATCAGCAGCCGAGCTTTATACTGATAAGCTAAGATCCGAAGTAATTGAATTAAGAGAGCAATACCAAAATCAAATCAGAGGCACTCGCGACAACAGACAAGCAACATCAATTCAGTTAAGTAACTACGAAACTCCCGATACATCTTCGCTCGTGCCGGTAAGAACCCTACCCAAACTATCTAATTTAACAACATCTAAAGAGGCTTTGCTGCCAGCCGAGTTCGATTCGAGTCGCTTCGTTGCCTCGAATTCTGATTCTCCTCAATCACAAGATAGTTTAGTTAGTACTGCTCCTAGTAGCGTAAAAAACTACAATCAAATGTTTCGCATTCCCGTAGGAGAATCCGTTGCGCCAGAACTTCCTCCCCTATCTTCTCCCGATCGATATTTACCAGGTGGCACTTCTTCTCAGTTTGATGGTTACATATGGCCGAGTGTAGGCGTATTTACTTCTGGTTATGGCTGGCGTTGGGGACGAATGCATCGAGGTATAGATATTGCTGGACCTATTGGTACTCCAATTGTTGCAGCAGCGCCTGGGGAAGTTATTTCTGCTGGTTGGAGTTCTGGCGGCTATGGCAACTTAGTAGAGATCGAGCATGGGGATGGTAGCGTTACTCTCTATGCCCATAACAATAAAATTCTAGTGCGTCGCGGTCAATGGGTAGAACAAGGTGAACAGATAGCAGAAATGGGCAGCACCGGATATAGTACCGGTCCTCATCTTCATTTTGAAATTCGCCCTGATGGGCAAACTACTGCTAATCCCATAGCCTATCTACCCAAAAATTAGTCGAGCTAACTGGAAGATCGAGGTATTTACCTACAGCGATCGCCTAAGCAGATACTATTGAGTCATGTGCTTGGGCAGGGTACATATGTTTCGGTTTCAGAATAGAGAGAAAACAAAAAAGCTTAATTTTGCCACATTTTTGTTATAAAATAAAAAAACGTGAAAAAGTTAACCAAGTAAGGCTCAGTAGCTCAGTTGGTCAGAGCAGGGGACTCATAAGCCCAAGGTCGAGTGTTCAAATCACTCCTGAGCCATTTAAGAGAATCCTCTCTCAGTCTTATAATTTCCCTACTGTATGCAGTTGCTATCCCTGAATGCTTGAAGGCATTGATATACCGCAGAATTAAACAAGTTCTTAAATAGAAAACACATTCTATCTATTTCTTTAAAGTGCTGGTGATTGGGTTTAATTATAGTTTATTAAGCAAAACTTTTAGATAATTAAAACCTAGGTAGGCGCAGCACAAGGTGTGCGTAGCGATCGACCTTCGCCATTCAATGTAAAAAACCTACTTTTGTAAGGTCGTAAGACGGCGAAGTACCTTGAACTCTCCTACTTTCCTTACTGGTACGGTAAACCGCACTGAGAAAATAGTTGCCATTTACTATAGTATTTGGCTAAATTAGCACTCGGAAGGTGAGAGTGCTAAACTTAAGCAGCTAACTCTAACTACCTCATCCAAAAAAACTTGTATTTGGAAGATACACGCTCACTCATCTGGAGGATTGTATACATATGGCAGCTATTACCATCAACGTTTCAACCGTTAAGCCTTTGGGCGATCGCGTCTTCGTTAAAGTAAGTGCTTCTGAAGAAAAAACTGCTGGTGGCATTCTCTTGCCCGATACTGCTAAAGAGAAGCCTCAAGTAGGAGAAGTAGTTGCTGTAGGACCAGGAAAACGTAACGATGACGGTAGCTACACTGCTCCCGAAGTAAAGGTAGGGGATAAAGTTCTCTACTCCAAATACGCCGGTACCGACATCAAACTCGGTGGCGATGATTACGTGCTGTTGTCAGAAAAAGACATCCTCGCAGCAGTTGCCTAAATAAATTTTGATAATCAATTTTGCCCATACAGAACATCTGAGCTAACAAACTTATAAAAAGGAAGACAAGGACGTACCTATGGCTAAATCAATTATCTACAACGACGAAGCACGTCGCGCGCTAGAAAGAGGAATCGATCTGTTAGCAGAATCTGTTGCTGTTACCCTCGGACCTAAAGGACGTAACGTTGTTCTCGAAAAGAAATTTGGCGCACCTCAAATCGTCAACGATGGGGTGACTATTGCCAAAGAAATTGAATTAGAAGATCACATCGAGAATACTGGTGTCTCTCTAATTCGTCAAGCTGCTTCTAAAACTAATGATGTTGCTGGAGACGGTACTACAACCGCTACTGTTTTAGCTCACGCTATCGTTAAAGAGGGTTTGCGCAACGTAGCTGCTGGTGCCAATCCTATCGCTCTCAAGCGCGGTATCGATAAAGCTACTGAATTTTTAGTTGGTAAAATCGCCGAACACGCCAAACAAGTAGAAGACTCTAAGGCGATCGCTCAGGTAGGTTCTATCTCTGCAGGCAACGACGAAGAAGTCGGTAAAATGATTGCCGAAGCGATGGACAAAGTAGGTAAGGAAGGCGTTATTTCCCTCGAAGAAGGTAAGTCCATGACTACCGAATTGGAAATTACCGAGGGTATGCGCTTCGACAAGGGTTATATTTCTCCGTACTTCGTTACCGATACCGAGCGTATGGAAGCCGTTCTCGACGAGCCTTTCATCCTAATTACCGATAAAAAAATTACTCTCGTACAAGACCTAGTCCCTATCCTCGAACAAGTTGCTCGTCAAGGCAAACCCTTGATGATCATCGCGGAAGACATTGAAAAAGAAGCATTGGCAACTCTAGTAGTCAACCGCCTGCGCGGTGTACTCAATGTAGCTGCTGTAAAAGCTCCTGGATTTGGTGATCGCCGCAAACAAATGCTTGAAGATATCGCTGTTCTTACTGGCGGTCAAGTCATTTCCGAAGATGCTGGTTTGAAGCTGGACAACACCAAAGTTGAGATGCTGGGTAGAGCTCGCCGCATCACCATTACCAAGGACAACACTACCATTGTTGCTGAAGGTAACGAACAAGCAGTTAAAGCTCGTTGCGAACAAATCCGTCGTCAAATCGACGAAACTGAATCCTCCTACGACAAAGAAAAACTGCAAGAGCGTCTGGCTAAATTAGCTGGTGGGGTAGCGGTTATTAAAGTGGGTGCCGCTACCGAAACCGAAATGAAAGACCGCAAGCTCCGCTTAGAAGACGCAATTAATGCCACCAAAGCAGCTGTAGAAGAAGGTATCGTTCCCGGCGGCGGTACTACCCTAGCTCACTTAGCTCCTCAACTAGAAGAATGGGCTAATAACAATCTCAAAGATGAAGGTTTGACCGGAGCAATGATCGTTGCTCGCGCTCTAAGTGCTCCCCTGAAGCGTATTGCTGAAAATGCCGGTCAAAACGGTGCAGTAATTGCCGAGCGTGTTAAAGAAAAACCCTTCGATGTTGGTTACAACGCTGTTACCAATGATTTTGAAGATATGTTTGAAGCTGGTATCGTTGACCCAGCAAAAGTAACTCGCTCTGCATTGCAAAATGCTGCTTCGATCGCGGGAATGGTTTTAACCACAGAGTGCATTGTTGTCGATAAGCCCGAGAAGGAAAAAGCACCTGCTGCTCCTGGCGGTGGTGACTTTGACTATTAATTTCTCTTCTCCAAGTCACTTATCTATCTAGATAAAAATAGCTGCCCTTCCAAGGGGCAGCTATTTTTTGCTTTTACTTACACCAAATTGCTAAATATCTGCTATAAATTAATCTCTGTAAGGGCTCAGGCGCGCGCGGTTTTCTACCCCCCCACTACGCGCAGCGGCAGGGTCTCGGAGCGAGCGAACCTCTGTGCCCTTACAAAATATTATGTTGCAACTAAAAAACAAATTGATATTACTTAAATTAATAGCCGATATCTCAATCAAATCCTATTTTTTTTTGGTTCTTTAACAACGTAAAAATTTGACGAGAAATGACTGGATGTCGCTTTCGCATAATGGGTTCTATTTCATATAGTTCGACGTTTTCTTTAAAGTCGGAGCTGTTTTCATCCTTAACCCAAATATTATTTCCAATTATTTGTGCAACTATGTATTCGCCTTCTTTATTAAACCTATTTAGCTTTACCTTATCGCCAACTTTAGGTTGATAAGTTATTACAGGATTTGCAGGTGCTATCTCTTGAATTTCAGCGTTTAAATTTGTTCCAATTACTTTACTTCCTGGCGTTAATTTAAGACACCAAGTTTCAAAATTTTTTTCAGTCATTTTTAAATTTTCCCATTCAGTGCTATCATGAGGTTTTAAAAATGTAAATATAGAAGCATTTTTTTGATTTTCCTTATTTAGTTTTTGCTCATACTTTGTTCTAGCATCAATGGCTTGTTTCTTAACTTCTTCGCAATTATTGTTTACTTCGCTAAATTCAACTTCCCTCTCTAAATTATTGAATAAAAATCCTAAAAAACTAATAATTATTCGTCCACCCAAAAGAAATAAGATTAAAAGTAATAACCAATTTTTGTTGATAAATGATTTTACTTGTTTCATTTTTTCCTTCTCCTATCTCGAATATATTAAGAAGTCAATTGGTTAACTTCCATGAAATGGACTAGAAATCCTCGCTTTTAGCCCTGACATCAAACTCCTCTGGCTATGGTTTATCCTGTATTCTGTTTTTGCGCCTGTGACTTCGGTTGTATTACTCATGTTTCAATTTTTGTTGTCGGGATTGCATATAAATTAGGTTCGCTTGTAAGGAGTTAAAGTTTGTGTCCTGATTGGGATAGGATCGAGCTGTGATAATGCACTAACATATTTTGCAATACCATATATCTTTGCTGATAGATATGAATAAGATAGAAGCAAATGCTTATATCCAACAACTGATAAGCTAATTGCGCTGATAGGCTTTTCAAATAAAGCATGAGAAAATACAAAAATAATACAACGAAAAACTCTTATCTGTAGGGCTTTTGGTAGAATACGCCAGTAAATAAACAGGTGCGTCGGGAATTGAAGAAAAAATTAATCTTCAAGTTTAACTAAATTTACTCTGGCAACATCCCAGACAACGCTATTGATGCTGAAATAGTGAAGTTGATCGGGAATTACCCATCTTAAAAGTAGTTAAAACCTCATTAGCTAATCAGCCAACTTTTACTATTCTAAAAATAGAGGTAAACAGTTAAATGAATAAGCCTCAATAAAGAATAAGAAAAAATAAGCAAAAAATTTTCCTTAAGGAGGTAACGAATATGCCTTTAATTCGTTGGGAGCCTTTTCGAGAAATTGATACCCTACAAAGGGAAATGAATCGCTTGTTTGACAGTCTTGGTACTCCGAGTTCCGATCGAGAACAAGTAAGTCTGGGATTTGTACCTCCAGCAGAAATGACCGAAACTGCCGATGCTGTCCATCTCAGACTAGAAATCCCTGGTATGGAAGCTAAGGATTTGAATATTGAAGTAACTGCCGAATCCGTTGCTATTAGCGGTGAACGTAAGGAAGAAACCAAAACAGAAGAAAAAGGAATGACTCGTAGTGAATTTCGTTACGGTCAATTCCGTCGGGTAATTCCTTTGCCAACCCGCATTGACAATCAAAATGTTAGAGCAGAATACAAAAATGGTATTTTGAAGCTTGAATTACCAAAAGCCGAAGAAGAAAAACACAAAGTTGTTAAGGTTAATCTCTGACAATAGAAAATAAAAAGATTGGTGTAGTAGACACCAAATGTACTCTTAACAACTGGATTTTAGTTTCCGATCTTTAGCCTTTCCAATAGACCTTTGCAAGGTGCGTTAAAGTAAACATAACGCACCCTTCTTATTGAAGAAGTAATAAATTGTCATGTACTCAAATTCGATTATCGATCTTTTGGAGGAAATTCTAAGGGAATCGCTCCCAGGACACCTTTACGAAAATCGTTCAGTAGTTGACAGGCTGCTCTTTCTTTATCTTCCTGAAAAAGTTTCATACCGAGACTATGAATGTAAGCTTCTCCAGTTAGAGAGAGGGTATCTAAATGATAGCGCGACTCTAATACCGAGCTAAAATGTAATTTTACTAGTAAATCTACTAAAGCGGCGGCTACTCTTTGATTATCATAAGCTGCTTCTCCAATGTCATCGCAAATAGCCAGCTTAATTGCATCCTCTTGCTTCTCCAGTTTTCCAGGAATTACTCCAGGAGCGTCTAAAAGCTCAATTTCTTTAGAAATTTTTACCCATTGTAATTGACGAGTGACTCCTGGACGGCGAGCACTAACTACAGCTTTCCGACCCACTAAACGATTGATCAAAGCGGATTTACCTACATTGGGAAAACCAATGACGACAGCACGGACTGGACGGGAACGCATACCGCGATCGCGTCGCCGTTGATTCATTGTTTCTCCTGCCGCTTGTGCTGCGCGCTTAAGTTCTTGAATGCCTTTACCCTGTTTGGCGTTAGTAAAATAAGGTTTATCTCCTCTTGCTCTATACCATTCCAGCCATTCTTGCCGCGTTTTGTCTGGAATCATATCTACTCGGTTGAATACTTGTATCCTAGGTTTATCTCCAATCCATTCAGCTACTTGAGGATGATGAGAAGCCAATGGAATTCTTGCATCTAATACTTCCAGCACCACATCAACTCGCTTGAGTTGTTCTTTGAGTTGCCGTTCTGCCTTGGCAATGTGACCGGGATACCATTGAATCGAGGGAGAAGTCATATAAACAGTGAACAGTGAGCAATTATCAGTCACCAGTCATCAGTTAGATAGTAAACAGTTAGCAATTATCAATTAGCTAATATTTACCATTTTCTACCTAACACCTGATAACTGTAATTATGGAGAGGGAACTATGCGATCGGAAGGTATTGCTTCTAGCCGATCGGAGTAAACCAAAGCCTGGTGAATCATGGCTGTTGCTTCAGCGCGAGTCGCGGGTTCATTGGGTTGAAGACTACTTAAGTTAAATTCGGGACGGTTAATCACTAAACCTGCTTCTGTAGCTGCTGCAACTTGCTCCCTTGCCCAATCAGGTAGTTGGTCTATATCATCGTAACGTCCTAAAGTTTCCTCCACATTTTGAGTAGGCTGCAAATCGAGACCCGAAGCTAGTGCTACCAATACTTGATAACGAGGGATCTCTTGTTCGGGGCGGAAAATATTTCCCGAATATCCTCTCATAAATCCACTACGAACTGCTGCGTCAATAGCTGTAGCCATTTCAGTTTCTTGAGAGACATCTTTAAAGTTGATGGTTTCTGAGGTCGGTTGCCGCTCAAAAGCTTGACCGATTAAACTGGCCATTTCTGCCCTCGTTATTGGTTTATTAGGTTCAAAGGTATCGTCGGATGAACCTTGGACAAGTTGCCGAGCTGCTAGTGCAGCGATAAAAGGATGTGCCCAGTAATTTTCGGGAACATCTTTGAAAGTAAGTGTCAATTCAGTAGGAGGTTTTGGTGGTGCAGAAGGCTCTGTTTCTTGAGGAGTAGTAGCTTTTGGAGACGTGGGAGTTCCGTTAGCCTGTGGAGGTATTATTGTCGGAGGAATAGCTGGTGTCTTTGTCGTTTCTCTTCCTGTTGTCGTTGGCGGGACAATAAGAGGTTGTTCGAGAATAGATCTAGGAGATTCTCTTCTACTCTCAGTGAAAGGAGTGATTCTAGGAGAATCGACTTGTCTTCGAGGTTGTTGCTCTAATGGTTCTGATAATGGGGTTCGAGCAACTTCTTCTTGGGTTGGGGGAGTTGTTTGCTCGGTTTCTTCAGTAAGAGCTAGTATTTTTTGCCATTGTTGAGCAATTAATCCTACTCTTTTATTACCAAGAGACCAAAATAGAATTGCTCCTATAGTCAAAAAGGCAACAACGACTGCCACCATTTCGTCAAAGTCGAGAATTGGTTTTTTTGGTGGAGGAGATTGCGGAGGCTCAGAAGGAGAAAAATTAGTCATGACGCTTGCGCAAGTTTTACGGCAGCACTGCTCACGATTAAATTATAGAGATAGTTGATAGAAAACCAAAAAATTCTTTTAGCTTCGCAAGCAGATTGATATTTAAGGAACTACTAACACGGGACAAGGAGAAAGGTTAATCACCCGATTGGCAACGCTTTCAGACACTTTCTCTTCTGTCAGCCCTAACCCCCTAGATCCCATCACAATTAAGCTCGCATCAATTTCATCGGCGACATCACAAATTGTAAAAGAGGGAACTCCCTCCCGTTCGATAACTTCTGCTTCGATCCCTTGCTGGACAAATAAAGCTTTCGCTCCCTCAAGCAGTTTTGCCACCTCTGCCTCTGAACTCATTGTACTTTCTGTTTTCGTTTCCACTACGGATAGTATGACTAGACGACTGTTGTAAGTTTTGACTATATTAGCCACGACATCTGCTGCTTCCCGAGATTCTCGACTGGCATCTACAGGAAACAAAACTGTTTTAAACATAGTTCGCGCCTCCCTAAGTTTTGAGTGGAACATAAAAATTGAACTCTATCGCCAATTGCTAGCTCGATCGCTGCCTTATTGACGATCTATCTACAGCTATATATCTAGTTATGCCGCAAAAAACCGACTGTTTTCTAAAGTGTACACAGTCGGCTTCCCCAAAAGACTAATGAAAGATAATTTTCTGCTTATCTTTATACTAGTTTAAGTATTTTTGCTTAAAAACTGTTGGGCTTGTCTTAAAGCAATAGCTCCAATATTATAAATAGCCCAACTACCAGCTACAAGAATAGGAACGAGGACAATTAAGACACGCCAGTCCATAGTAAGGATTCCTCCCTTAAATTCTTTAGTTATTTTAAAATTTTGTTTTTCTTGTCTATATAAAAATATACATCGCCAGGACTTAATTTGCCTATTTATTTGCCAAGTCAGGAATAATAATGTCCTTTCGCTCGGGATCTTTAGAGAATAAGCTTCCGAGAAGTGTAATTTTCTTATTTCTGCTTAACTTACTCTCTGTTCGAGAGGAACATAAGATAAGTCGTGGTCTCCCGTATAAACTTGAGTCGGACGGAAAATACGGTTGACCGCCAATTGTTCTTTCCAGTGAGCTAGCCATCCAGCTACTCGCGCCATAGCAAATACTGGTGCGAATAATTCGCTGGGAATTCCCAGTTTACGATAAACCAAACCCGAGTAAAAATCGACGTTGGCATATACTCCCTTGTGACCTAGTTTTTCTGTTACTACCTTTTCCAACTCGAGAGCGATGTCATAATCAGGATCGTAACTAGTTTGTTCAAAGAGCTGCTCGGCTAGCTTTTGCAAGATTGTCGCCCGGGGATCTTTTATTTTATAGATGCGATGTCCGAAGCCCGGAATTTTTTCTTCTTTCTCAATGCACTTTTCCACATAAGGGCGAACATTCTTCACCGAACCAATTTCACTTAATACTTCCAGTACTTCTTCCGTCGCTCCCCCATGCAAAGGACCGGCGAGGGTGCCGACAGCCGAGGCAATTACGGCATAAGGATCGGTCAACGTCGATGCGGTTATGATCGACGAAAAAGTCGAGGTATTCATCGTATGTTCTGCATGAAGGGTAAGACAAATATCAAAAATACGGGCGGCTAAGGGATGAGGCTGCCGTTCGGTGAGCATGTATAAAAAGTTAGCCCCATAGTCCAAATTATCTTTAGGAGAGATGGGGTCGTTGCCCTTACGCATTTGATGAAATGCCGCTACCATAGTGGGAATTTTTGCCACCAGTCGCACGACTGCTTGTCGTATGTAATCCGGGTCATCTAAAGCGCGACGGGCGTAAAATAAACCCAAGGCGGCTGCCGAAGTTTGCAGCGCATCCATGGCATGACCCGTTTCTGGAAAGCATTTCATCATGTCCCGAACTTGGTATTTCAGACGTCGATGAGGACGAATTTCATCCTCAAAAGCAGTTAGTTCTTGAAGAGTGGGCAGTTGACCCCAGATCAATAAATAGGTCGTTTCTAGAAATGTGCTATTAGCAGCGAGTTCGCCGATGGGAATGCCGCGATACTCTAAAATACCCTTTTTGCCATCTACATAACTAATACTAGATTGGGCAGCGGGAATATTTTCTAAACCCGGTCTATACTCGCAGGGAATGCTTAAGTCAGACATGATTTTTTCTCTAAAATTAATTCGATCGGTTTGGGTACTCCAATTAAAGAAGGATTGGGGATAGATAACTGAATAATTTTATTTTCTCTGAAATGGAGCAGCAAAAAGTTGCTTGTGTTGTAAATAAATTTGGCAAGAAACCAAAATCGGGTTAAGAATAATTAAGTAGCCTCTAGTAGCTTTATAATTTCATGGTTAGTTCCCGGGAAACGACACAACAGACATATCAAGCCATCTTAGGAGCTTTGCACAATTTGATAGAAGTAGTGGCTCAATTGCGATCGCCCGATGGAGGTTGTCCGTGGGATTTAGCCCAAACTCCCGAAACTCTTATTCCATACGTTATTGAAGAAGCTTATGAAGTAGTCGATGCCATTCGCACTGGCGATCGCTTCTCGATCGCCGAAGAATTAGGAGATTTACTCTTGCAAGTAGTTCTTCAAGCCCAAATTGCTAGCGAATACGGTCATTTTAGTCTCCAAGAAGTAGCTCGGGGAATTACCGATAAACTGGTTCGCCGCCATCCTCATGTTTTCGGCGATCTGAAAGTAAATGATGTTGACGAAGTACACCAAAATTGGGAGAAAATAAAAGCAGTAGAAAAAGGAGAAACCACAGAGCAAGCTCAATTATTGAGTCCCAAGCTACGTCGTTATGCCCGCAGTTTACCCCCCTTGATGGCAGGAATGAAAATATCTCAAAAAGCCGCAACGGCAGGATTTGAATGGGAAAACGCTGAAGGAGTTTGGCAGAAATTTAGTGAAGAATTAGCTGAGTTTAAAGAATCGTTAGAAAACGAAGATCGAGAACATCGACAGGCAGAATTAGGAGATTTATTGTTTACTTTAATTAATATTGCTCGTTGGTACGGTCTAGATCCTTCTGCTGCTTTAGCGGGAACTAACCAACGCTTTATTCAACGACTATCGTTGATGGAAACTTTTGCCGAACGTCCGCTGACAGAATATACCATAGATGAATTAGAATTTCTCTGGCAGAAAGCTAAGGCAGAATTAGCAAAGGGGCAATGATTGGTATTTGTCTTTTAATCCTTACTCAGTCGTGAAAATAGCCATAAACGATGGTGCTTATCTTTGCTATAATTATTAGTTAAAATTTAAGAGAAAAAGTCAGCTTAATCTCCTAGTTAATTATTTAATTATAAGGAGAGCGGAGGAACCGATTTAGGGGCTTATCTCTATGGTTTTAGATTAGAGAAGGGTATCTCTCAGCCCTAGCCCGTCAGCTAACTTCGTAAGCATTGAGAGCAGACTGAAGAGAAAGCATTTTAAAGTGATGTCTCTACTCATTCAGTTCCTAGTTTGGCTTGACTTTAAGTTGAATTAGTTTTAGTAATTTTGAGGCATTACTTATGAAATTTTATCTAAATTAGCTACGACAGATCGGACAGCTTGTTAGCGGGATTGGTACAAATTTTGTCAACTTTTCAGACAGTCTGAAAGCTTGAGCAAGCTCGAACCAATACTGCTTTTTTAGCAAGCTAATTTTTACTGAAGTGGAATATTTTTGTCATTTAATTAAAAAAATTACGACATGCAAATACTAATTATTTGGCTTTATGGGTTGTAGTTAATATCAATAGTTAAAAATGGATGATGAAGGCTTTGAAAATTGTCCCATGAAAGATCGACCAATAAATCGAAGGGCTTTGTTGCTACTCAATCCTCATGCTAGATTGGGACAAAAAGTTCGCCTACAAGCGATTCGTTATTTACAAAAATTGGGATTTGAACTAATTCAGGAGTCGGCTAGCAAGCCCCAAAACTTGCCTCAAATCATCCGACAGTATAGTGGGCAAATCGAACTTGTCATCATTGGTAGTGGTGATGGCACTATTAGTGCAGCGATTGAGGGATTGCTCGCGACACAAATTCCCCTGGGTATTTTGCCATTAGGCACGGCTAATAATCTGGCTAGAACTCTAGAAATTCCCCTGTCTCTGTCTAAAGCTTGCAGCATCATTGCTAAAGGTAAAACCCGACGGATCGATTTAGGCTGTCTCAATGGAAAATACTTTCTCAATGTTGCTGGGTTGGGACTCAGCACCGCCATCAATCAGCAAGTGACTAAAAAGTTCAAGCGACATTGGGGAGTGCTGGCTTATATTGTTACTGCTCTAAAGGTAGGTTGCCAGGTTCGTCCTTTTGAAGTGGAAATTCGCTGGGATAACCAGTCAATCCAAACTAAAACCAGACAAGTTACTGTGTGCAATGGAAGATACTACGGAAGTGGACTGATTGTTGCTAAAGATGCAGCGATTGATGACCAAAGACTAGATCTATACAGTCTAGAAATTCAAAACTGGTGGGAAACCCTTCAGGAATTGGTCTTGACTGTCGCCATTGAACCCATCCCAATTTAGGAAACTTGATAGCACCATTTCTGATGGGGTCTTTCCCTAATTGCGGGAAGACAAACGAACGCATTCGATATTTATTCTTAAAGCGTGGAAAACCAAAACCTCTAGCTTTCATATCGTCCCAAGCTCTATCCAAGGTTCTTAGCACCTGCTGAAGGACTTGAGAATGGACTATTTTTATTTGAGGGTATTGCTTCTTAGCTTCAGTTAACTGTTTAGCTTGCTGATGGTAATTCGGAAATGGTTCGTCGGCAGAAATGATGTATTCAGAATGAATCGAACAAGCATTAACAGGAGACTTACGAGAGCGACACCAATCTTTCCTTTGTCTGAGTGCAAAGTTCCAAACAGACCGACACACATCTAGCGTTTGCTCCATGGTGGCAATCTGCTCGGCGGTTGGTTGTAGTTTGTATTCGTAGGTCATTGTTAGCATAGCGCTAGTTTAGCTTACACAAGAGTATCTTGCGTGTAAAGTTTTAGTAAACAAGCTAAAATAGGTTTGATTTTTGTTGGTCGTTTTTTCATTTTGATGGTTCTGTTGGTTTTTTCTGGAAAGCAACCCATCAACAGATTTATCGAGAATTAACTAATTTAGAAGAAAAAGGGTTGGTGAGTGCAGAAACAATTTCACAAGAGGGTCGTCCCGATAAGAAGCTTTATCGCGTGACAGAACAGGGACAGAAATTTTTGGCAGATTGGATCGCTCAACCTTCTACAATGAGTCCAATTAAAGATGAACTATTAGTTAAGCTTTTTGCCGGACATCTGGTAGAGAAGAAAATAATTATTGCAGAGTTGGAACGTCATCGCACTCAACATTTAAAGAGATTGTCTGAATATCGACAAATAGAGCAAAAATATTTTGCCGATCCTCAAACACTCAATATTGATGAGAAATTTCGTTATTTAACTCTGCGCAATGGCATTCGCTACGAACAGGAATGGTTAGCTTGGTGCAGTGAGGCGATCGCCTTTTTAAGCTAAACACTTCGGCAATGAGATGAAAGCTTTTAGTACAATGACCCATTAGCTATAGATTAAAAATAAGATGACACCTAAAGAAAAAAACTTAGCGATCGCCAATAAACCTACTTCCTCTCCAAAAATCCCCCGCGACAAAACTAGTGTTAGTAACAGTTTCTGGTCAAAAATAAGGGAAAATGCGGTTACTGTTGCTATTGCGCTGATTTTAGCTTTTTTAATCCGTATTTTTATCGCAGAACCTCGCTACATTCCTTCTGATTCGATGTTTCCTACTTTACTAGAGGGCGATCGCTTGGTAGTTGAAAAAGTATCTTATCGTTTTAATTCCCCTAACAGGCAAGATATCGTTGTATTTTCACCACCAATACAGCTTCAAATCCAGGGTTATGCTCGAAATCAAGCCTTTATCAAGCGTGTAATTGCTACTTCCGGTCAAACGGTAGCAGTACACAATGGTGTCGTTTATGTAGACAATCGACCTTTAGTAGAAAACTATATTGCCGAATACCCTTCCTACAACCTCGAACCCGTCACGGTACCTGAAGGGAGGCTGTTTGTAATGGGCGATAACCGGAATAATAGCAATGATTCCCATATCTGGGGTTTTTTACCAGAAGAAGACGTGATTGGTCGTGCAGTATTTCGCTTTTGGCCTCTAACTCGTTTTGGTGGTGTTTAGCCGAAATGGAACTGTGAAAAACAGATCGTCGAACAGAGGTATGATTAGTGATGCTGGGCGGGAGTCAAAAATAGACTTGAACAAGGCTTTGTAGTCTTGTCAATACTGGGATTTTCGCTATTTTGTACTACCTTGTTTCCTCTCCAAGGCAGGCTCCTCCACCAAAAACTAAATATCGGTTGATAGAATTAGAATTAATTGAATTTCCGCGAGCTTTAGCTAGAAAGGTTCGACCCTCGAGATATTCATCGACAGTCGTTTCTTGACCGTAGACCTCAAAAGTAACTACCTCTTCTGCTCCCGAGTAACAGCTAAGTTCATCGGTTATGTTTAAACGTTTCGTAACAGGAACCGGACCCTGGTCAATAATACATAATCCCCCTGAAAAATTAAATTTATGTTTCCCTTTCTCATCTATCACCTTAACCTCGTGAGCAAATTTATATTCGTCTGCAAATGGACCTTCCACAATAGTTTTTCTAACGATTTCTTTTCCTCCAGAAAAACACACTAAGACCTCAGAGTAGGCTGGTTCTGTTTGGACTTGCTTAGCAGCCACTGGTTGAATCCAAAAACATAAGGTAGAGACAAGAAAAATAAAAAGCCACGGCAAAATCTTAACCATATTGCTCTTATTGTCTCCTCATAGGAATGATGTTTATTGGTGTTACTTTTATTAAAACAGTTCGAAAATAAAAAGGGTGACTTTAGGCGATATTGGTTTGAAAATATATCAAACTAATTTGGCAATAGGAAAGTAACGTCAATTAGCTTGGATTGCAACAAGATTAAAATTACGAGTGTATAAACACTTGAGGAAGCTAGACCCAATAACAAATCTTTTTTTAAATTCCGTTTTGACTGCTTTTGCAAAATATCTACGGCACCAAACTGCATCATCAAAATACCAGCAAGATTAGAGATCCAGTAGCCTAAGATCGAACAGGGCACGAATAAATTGGGAGAGAACAAGCTACATATATAACCGAAGCCATAAGCAATAGGTAGATTGAAAAATAAGTCATTCCACCAAGATAGGGGAGACAGCAAATATCCAACAACTAATAGAGAAGCACCTTTGAGTTTTTGCCACATAAACTATTTATTTTGAAATGACTTACCTACGCTGATTTTAACTAATACAGCGCAGGCTTCCGAGTAGACCAATTTAATTAGGTGGATCGAAACGATTAACTAATACAGCTACTGGAATCATCGGCAAACCAACTGCCAAGCAAATGAACCATTGATTTAAGTTGAGTGGAGCAGTAGCAAATAAAGTATTCATGACACTCCATTGACTGAAGATTACCTGCAAAACGATCGTGCCAATAATACCAATAATAATGGCAGGAGCATCAGTAATTTTTTCTGCCTGACCTCGAAGATTAGCAACTAGAGAAGCCCCTAATTGACTAATGCTTAGTAGATAAAAGATTCTTCCTGCTACTAAGGCTTGAATTGCCATAGTACGGGCCAAATCGAGATTGGCTGTGGTTGCCTTAATCCATTCAAATACACCAAAAATCAAGATCCAATTAAAGACCGAAATGGTTATAATCCGCATTAACAGCTTACGGTTGAGCAAGGGTTGATTCGGTCTAAGCGGGGGTCTTTCCATTACCCGTGGCGACTTCGGCTCGAAAGCTAAGGGAACGGTCATGGCGATCGAGTTGATCATGTTGAGCCAGAGAACTTGTAGAGAAAGAATTGGCAAGGTTCTTGCTAGCAGTACACTGATCACAATAGTCATCGATTCGCCACCGTTGACTGGGAGAATAAAAGCGATCGCTTTGAGTAAATTTCGATAGACCGTACGCCCTTCTTCTACTGCCGCTTCGATGGAGGCAAAGTTATCATCAGTCAAAATCATGTCGGCAGCTTCTTTAGCTACTTCCGTGCCTGCCTTGCCCATGGCGATGCCGATATCGGCTTGCTTGAGAGCAGGAGCATCGTTGACACCATCCCCTGTCATGCCGACGACTTCCCCTTTAGATTGAAGGGCTTCTACCAAGCGCAGCTTTTGTTCGGGGGCAACACGAGCGAACACCACTCCATTTTCTACAGCATTTGCCAGTTGTTGCCCGTCCATTTGCGCGAGTTCTTGCCCCGAAAAAGCTAAGACTTCCCCTCGCTTTTGCAATCCCATCTGAGCTGCGATCGCCCTAGCCGTAACTGCATGATCTCCCGTAATCATCTTGACCTGAATCCCTGCCGATTGACAGGCTTGCACCGCTTTGATTGCCTCTTGGCGCGGCGGATCGATCATGCCTTGCAGTCCGATAAAAATTAGACCTTCTTCAATATCGCTACGCTCTAGCGAGTTTTGCTCGAAGGGTTTTAAGGCAAATGCTAGTACCCTTAAACCTCTTTCTGCCATCGCCTCTGCTTCTCGATGGACTTTCTCTTTGTCTACAGAGATAATATTTCCCCGAGCATCTAGCATCTGCTGAGAACGGGAGAGAATAGCCTCGACCGAACCTTTAATGTAGATAATTCTTGACTGGGAATTAGCAAGGGGCGAATGATAAATGGGAGATTCTTCTTGACCTGTTATTTCGTGCAAAGTCGCCATGTACTGGAACTCAGACTCGAAGGGAATAACATCGAGCCTGGACATTTCTGCTTCCAATTCAGACTGAGTAAAGCCGACTTTGTTAGCAGCCGTAATTAATGCTCCTTCAGTCGGATCGCCGATAACTACCCATTCTCCTTCCTTAACTTCCAAATGGGAGTCGTTGCATAAAAGTCCAGCTTTGAGGCATTCGAGTAAGGCAATTTCTGATTTGAGGCTTTGAATTTCGCTGGGGGTGTTTTCTGACTCCCTTCCTGCTAGTAAGATTTCTCCTTCTGGGGTATAACCAGTCCCGGTAACAGCGTAGTGCCGCTCTCCGGCATAAATTGCTTGCACCGTCATCTGATTTTCGGTCAGGGTGCCGGTTTTATCCGAGCAAATCACCGTAGCACTACCTAGCGTTTCGACAGCTGGTAACTTGCGGATGATAGCATGACGGCGCGCCATGCGGGAAACACCAATGGCGAGGGTGATGGTGACTACTGCTGGTAGACCTTCGGGAATCGCACTCACTGCTAGGGCAACAACCGCCTCAAACATAGAAACCCAAGTGTTACCATAGCTCAGACCAACAACAAAGGTAAATGCGGCTACTCCCAAAATAATGTAGAGCAGAGTTCGACTAAATTTATCAAATTTACGGGTTAGAGGAGTGCTTAGACTAGTTTGCTGCTCCATTAAACGAGAAATTCGCCCCGTTTCTGTCTCCGTACCGATCGCAATAACGATACCCTTTGCCTGTCCGGCAGTAACAAAGCTGCCTGCATAGGCCATATTGCTCCGTTCTGCCAGGGGTATATCGAAATCGAGTAAGTCGATCTTTTTTTCAACAGCAACAGATTCTCCGGTAAGAGCCGATTCGTTGATTTGTAGGTTGCGCGCCTCTATCAGTCTTATATCTGCCGGTATCTTATCTCCAGAGGCAAGTATTACTATATCCCCCGGTACTAATTCAGTCGAAGGCACTTGTTTTTTTTGTCCATTGCGACGGACAGTAGCTTCGGTTTGCACGGAGGAAGCTAAAGCAGCGATCGCGCTTTCAGCTTTTGCTTCCTGGATGTAGCCAATAATAGCGTTAATTAAAGTTACGCCCCAAATTACCCAAGCATTCACCCACTCTCCCAAAAAGGCTTTAATTGTACCTGCAATTAACAGAATATATAGTAGGGGCTGGTTAAACTGCTCTAGAAATCGAATAATTGCGTGTTTGGCGGGTTTGCCCTTAATTTCGTTAGGACCGAAATGCTCTTGTCGTTTTTTAACTTGAGCTGATGTTAAACCGTTTTCTAAATCACTGTCTAGATGCTGTGCTACTTCCTGCACAGACAGATGATGCCATCGATCTAATTGCATTTTTTCTTTGGCTTTTGTGGTCACTTGTTTGCTCCGAAGAATTCAATCTAGGCAGGGTAATTAATTGTTTATTATAAATTCTTGACCGATCGCTAAATCAGTTATGATAAGCAAGGTTTTTTTTAAGTGTATAAAAAAAATGTGACCAGAAAATGACAGTAAACTAACGACAGAAATTTTTAAAATAAATAACTTAAAAAGTACTAATTATTTTCAAATTTCTATATAGACTAGAATCTGTTTTTCCTTTTATGCGCTAAATATTAATTAAACTTTAGAATTTTCCAGATTTAACATGAACGATATACCGAAGAAAAAATTCTGGATTCAACTCAACAATTCTCAATTGCTTCGCTATCTTCTTTTAATTGTCCTTGGTTGGGCGATTGCGCAAATCTTGGCTTATTTTGAAACAGTTATTGTCATATTTATATTCGCAGCAATTTTAGCATTTTTGCTTAATTATCCCGTGAAATGGTTACAGCGATTTTTACCTCGCACCTTTGCTGTTATTTTGGTGGTTTTATTGACTTTTTTCATTCTAGGCGTTTTAACCATAACTCTAGGATTTACTATCCTATCGCAAGGTCAACAGCTCTTAGATCAATTACCCCTACTATTAGAAGTTTTGTATACTCTAGGAGAACGAGTAGAAAATTTGCTCGCTCGTTGGAATGTCGATCTAGATTTAGAAGCGATTCAAGAAGAGCTAAGAAATCAAGTTTTATCAGGAATTACTATAGGTTTGGGGATAATTCCGAATTTATTAACTAACTTAATAGATCTACTTTTAATTGTAATTGTTGCCTTTTTTATGTTGCTGGATGGCAAAAGAATTTGGCATTTTGTTCTTAAAGTTTTTCCTCAGAATATTCGTAAAGATGTTGCCACAGCAATTCAACAAAATTTTCTCGGTTTCTTTTGGGGAAGATTTTTACTTTCAGTATTTTTTGGAGTGTCTATTTTTCTGGTATTTTTAATACTAGATCTTCCCTATCCTTTAGTTTTAGCAGCAATTGGGGGAGTTTTTGACCTGATTCCTGGAATTGGAGCTACTTTGGGTATTACTCTAGTCTGTTTGATCGTATTACCTCAAGGAATTTGGCTGAGTCTGATAGTTTTAGTAAGCTGTATTGCTCTTCAGCAAGTTGAAGAGAATTTACTAATGCCGCGCATTATGCAAGGCTCCCTTAATATTAATCCCGTTGCTCTATTTTTTGCTCTATTAGTAGGTGTTACAGTAGCGGGATTGGTAGGAGTTTTTATCTCAATTCCTATAGCTGGAGTAATTATTAGTTTATTTGAACTCGACGAGATGAAAGCAGGTAAATAGACAAAGGAATTTATCTATTTAACTAGTGGTTTCAAACTTAATTTTGCTGTAATTTAAATTTAATAATTTCTGCGTCTATTACTATTACTAAATAATCCTAATAAAGGACCAAGAATTACTCCAAAAACAAAACCTCCCGCGTGTGCCCAATAGGCAACCCCACCAGCACCAACGTCAGAAGGTGCCTGAAGTCCAGCAATGCCATAAAAAGCTTGCATCACAAACCAAAAGCCCAGAAACACTATCGCCGGAATTCTAAAAGTTGTCAGAAAAAAACCAATGGGAACCAATGCCAGGATTCTAGCTTTAGGAAATTTAATAATATAGGCTCCCATCACCCCAGCGATCGCGCCACTAGCACCGAGGGCGGGAACTGTCGATTGCATAGAGAAAAACCATTGAGCTAAAGCAGCTAAGGCTCCGCAAATAAGATAAAAAATTATATATCTAAAGCGACCGAGTTGTTCTTCGATATTATTACCAAAAATCCACAAATATAGCATGTTACCCCCAATGTGCAAAAAGCCGCCATGTAGAAATTGGGAGGTAAACAACGTTAACACTGGTGGTACGATTAGCGCCAATTCGCTACTGGTAAAGCCTTCTGTGAGTCGCCTAGGTACGAGAGCATAGTTTTGAAAAAATTGAGTCAATTCTTGAGGAGATAAAGACAGCTGATAGATAAATACTAGGATATTGATGGCAATCAGAGTATAAGTAACGTACGGAGTAATTTTGGTTGGATTGTTGTCATTTAAGGGAATCACTATTTTTCCTCTCAAATCATTAACTGAAACAAAATAATCTCATGCCTTCAAGCCGATGTCGCGCTAGAAGGATTTTTCCACTTATCTAAGACATCTTTGAACCATAACTCTTCTAACCATGTTTTTATCACTATTGTTAGGGGCAGTGCCATCAGTAGTCCCAAAAAGCCGAAGAAGCTAGCAAAAAATAATTGAGATAATAAGGTAATGGCTGGTAGAAGCGAAACTTGTTTTGCCATAACTGTAGGCGTTAGCCAATAACTTTCAATTTGCTGAATTACGATATATAAAATAAGTACGGCTAAGGCTTTCCAAGGAGCATCCAGCAGAGCGATCGCCATAGGGAAAACTACGCTCAAAGTCGGACCAAGATTGGGAATAAGGTTAAGCAGTCCGGCTATAAGGGCATGGGCTAGTGCTAAAGGTACTTGCAAAATCCACAAGCTAATTCCACTTACAGCAGCGATAAACACCATTTCAATGAGAACGCCTATTGTCCAATTTCCCAAAGCTTCTTCACAACGGACAAGAACTTCATCAACTCGTTGGCGATAAAAAGAGGGAAATAAACGGATAAATGAGTGCCGATAGGGACGGGGACTGCTTAGAAACATCAGGGTTAAAACAATGACTAATAGCAGCTGTAATAAGATATTAAGAGAAATAGTAAATATATCAACAGTTAATCCTAGAAATCGATCGATTAAGGGCTGAATTTGCTGGAATAGTCCCTCGAGATCGGGAATCTCGGGTAATAAATTTCCCCAAAAGCGAATTTCTAAATATTCAATAATCTCTTGGATTTCGGCTATGCTAGTCGGCAGTAATTTAAATAGTTGTTGCAGTTGCTCCACAAAGGGTGGCACGACGAGCAACAAAAAAATTAATAAAAATACCAATAAAATACTGAGACTCAGCAAAACCGCCAGTGAACGCCGAATCTTCCATCGCTGGAACTGTATGACTAATTTATTTAACGCAGTTGCTAACACAATTGCTGTAAAGGCAAGTAATAGCAACTGTCGAACCTGCCAAAGAATATACAGCGAAATGATTAAGGCTAGCAAGCCTATGGAGCGACTAAATTTCACGGTCTCTGTATCAAAACAATAGCTGTCATCATTAAATTGAGACAGACAAGTAGATATAATATTAATATTCTTGGCATTGGCTCAAGATTTTTTTTTAGTATCGGCAACAAATGTGACCAGAAAATGACGAAGTCCAAGCAGGCAAATCTTCGTGTGCAGAAAGGGCGACTTCGCCTTCCACAGTCCAAGGTACTCTTGGACAGCAAACAGTAAAAATCTTACTGCAAAGGTAATTTGATGTAAAAAGTAGATCCTTTGTCAACAATACTAGTAACCTGAATTTGTCCTCCATGAGCTTCGACTATTTGTTGGGCGATCGCTAAACCCAAACCAAAACCGCCCGTATTTCTCGATCGCTCGGTATCTACTCGGTAAAATCGCTCAAAAATATAGGGTAGATCCGATGCAGGAATACCAATACCATTATCTGACACTTCAATAACAGCTTGACGCGCGCACCGCCAGCTAAACAGACGCAACTCAATTTGACCCTTTGGGGATGTATATTTGCAGGCATTACTGACGAGATTGGTTACTGCCAGACGCAACAGATGAGGATCTGCTCTTAATTTCACTGGCTCAGAAGGCGGATGACAAGTTAAGCTTAAATCTCGTTCTGCTGCCTCAACAGTATATTCTTCTTCTATCTTCTGTAGCAAATTTCCCAGATCGATTTCTTGCAACGACTCCGGAGCGAGCAATCCTTGATGACGAGCAAGAAATAGTAAATTACTGACTAGGGAACTCATCGACTTAGTAACTTCAACAATTTTCTTCAAGCGTAAATACTGCTGCGAACCATCACCGACTGGGGATAGCAGCCCAACCTGGGCATTGCTCATAATTGCTGCTAAAGGGGCACGCAATTCATGAGAAGCATCGGCGGTAAAACGCTGGAGTTGGTTGTAAGCTTGACGAATTGGTTGCATTGCTAACCCTCCTAGAAACCAACCAGCAATGCCAATAATGCCCAATGTAATCGATACTGCCACTGCCAAAACTATGCGTAGTTGAGCCAAGTTATTTAGAGTAGAAGTTAGTGGAGTACCAATTTGAAGATAACCAATTAATATATCTTTCTGATGGACGGGGAGGGTTACCTGACGAATCCAGGGAGTATTGTTTTTGACAGTCACAAAGCCAGGATTTACTCCTAATTCGTTAATAGGAGGCACGCCAAAAAATCTAACTAATTCCTGCTGAGAATTATACCAACGGACATAAACTAGTTCGGTATTGAGCAATCGCGTATTGCTTCCTAACAAAGGAACATTTTCTAAATTTACTTCTTCTTTAAGCCAATCGTATTTTACATTAGTTGCTATCACCCTAATTTTCTTATAAAGTAAGCGATCTAGTTTCTCCAGCTCGTCTACAGCTTCTATATAGTAAATTACTCCCGCAAAGATAATCAAAACGGTTCCCATCGATAGAGTAAACCAACGAGCTAGATTGCGACGGCTACGACCAAACATCGGCTCGAAAAAGAAACAATTAAAATTCTTTATGCCTTATTAATTTAAGGAGTTACACTTAATCTTAATCTTAGAATTGCGATCGGAAACTAAAAGTTAAAGGATTGCTTCAAGCTCTGATAAAACGTTTTTAATTACTTGAAAGCCAAAAAATGAGTCGAGCAATTCTGGCTCGATATTTAGCTTTGGAGGAGTTGATAGACATCTGACAATTTCCTCTGCGAAAGATTGTGCCTCATCAGCAACTTTAAAATATTGTTTGATTTCGTCAGGCAAGCCGGATAATCCCTGAGATCTAGAAACGATAGGTCTTCCAGAGGCGAGCATCTCGATCGATTTAATACTTACACCACTACCCGCTGAAATTGGATTAACTAAAACACGACCGGAACTATAAACTACGGCAGAAGAGGCAGGATTAATTTTTAGCTCAACCCCTTCAGTCTCATTGCATAATTGCTTAATTTTATTTATGGGATTTAAACCCGCTATTAAAATTTTAACAGAAGGTAACTTCGAGCGAACCAAAGGTACAACTTGAGTCAAAAACCAGATAAGCCCAGCTACATTATTTTCTGCATTTAGATTACCTAAAAACACGACATCATAAATGAAATTGCTGTTTATCTGATTACTAAACTTCTCGGTACTATTTTTTTCAAAAGACTCGATTAAAGGAGGCAAATAGCGGCCATTTGTAAACCCTTGTTCTTGCCAATATTTTAGATCGTCAACCGATATATCATAAAATCTAATACTATTTTTTAAAAGTTTTTTTTCATAACTTTCCAAATTAGTTAAAGATAATTTTTTTCTAAATTTTCTCCAACCTATAGCTGATTCTAATAAGCGTTGCTGGTAAACATGTTCTATATTATGCGATCGCGTGACCATAGGCACATTCAGATTTTTGCTTAAATAAGTAGCAATTTCTCCTCCATGAATTCCATCTAAAAAGATTAGATCGGGATTGAAATTACTCACTTGAGCAAGCAAATTGCTTAATTCTTTTCCTCTGCTAATTCGTGAAGTTACCTCTAAAGGATAAGACCATAAATCAATTATCCTCCGCACTAAAAATCCTGGTGTTTTTTTAAATTTAATAAAATGAATATCTTGAGTATACTTCTGAATTTTGGCTAATTCTTCCTCTTTCAAAGGATGATGAATCCAAGATATTAATTGTATTTTTATTCCATATTGAGAAAAAGCCTTAAGTCTGCGCCATATATCTATTCTTCCTCCATCTAAGGGTGGATATGGCAGGACATGGGCAATTAGAGTAATTTTCATAAATTTTTTACTTCTCAATAATTAAATTATCAAAAGCAAGTTAGTAGAGTTGCAGGATACTCCAGTTTTATTTATGACTAGGGAGAGAAAACCACAACTGCATGATTTCTCTAGCGTTATCAATTTAAGCGAAGCAGGTTCAAGATATTAATCACCTCAAAGAGATTCTGCGTTTTACTGCAATAGTGGTTTCTCGATCGCACTTGACGATCTTGGGGCAGGCTACTCTAGCCTCAACCTGATTCACCAATTACGTCCTGATTTTATCAATCTAGATATGGAACTAGTACGTAATGTGTACATCAAGATCCTTACAAGACTGTGATGAGTGAGAAAATTCTGGCGATCGTCGAGCGATCGCAGAAGGAATCGAATGTCGCTGGATGCGCGATCGCAGTACTAATTTTGTGCAGGGGTATATTGCCTAACCTGATTGCGCCTCACGTGATGGTTGCTCCGCGTATCGACAACTAAAAAATAGGTTAGGGAGAATCAAACCCAATCATCATCATCAAATTCATCATTACTCAACCGCTCGTCGGAAAGAGATCCTATTCTTTCTGAAGTTACCTCTACAATATTCTCTTTGACATCAAAATTATCTTCATCCTCCTCTTGAAATTCATTCACGACAGGCGGAACTGGTTCGGGTAGGATCTCCGATGGCTTTTTACCGTCTATTTCAGTGACAATTAATTCATTGGCATCGCTTAGAAAAATATTGCCTCTAGCATCGCACAAAGCAACTAAACAAGTATTTTCTGCTGCTTCTTTAGTAAATAAATCGTTGAGAAAACGAGAAGGTAGGGAATTGCGATCGCCTCCTCCATTCATTCCTAACAAAATATATTCGTTTCCCGTTCTTTTATGTTTGACAATGATAGTCATCAAATTTTGGATCCCTAATGGGTAATTGGCTTAAAGAGATTATAGGCGTTAGGGATTAGATTTTAGGTGGCAGGGTCGCTGGAATTTGATTCCAGCGCTTGCCTGCCACCGCCTTCCGCAGTTAAATAATAATTCTACCTAACACCTAACATCTAATACCTTTTCACTGTTCACTGTTGAACTTGTGCCCCATGACTGCGAGGATCGGCTTGACTAGATTTATTAACTGAAGGTGGAGAAAGACGAGAAACTGGTCCGTTGGCATAGGTGTAGGGAAGTGGATTATTAGCAATCAAAGCATCTAAATCGGCTTCCAAAATAGGACGGGGTTGTTCGCCAATTGCTTCGGCAATTGCCTCTCCATCTCGATTCATAAAGACAAAATGGGGAATTCCATCTACCCGGTAGCGCAGCATTTCGGGCAACCATTTGTCGTTATCTACATTGAGCATGACAAAGTTGACTCGATCGCCATACTGTTGTTTAATTTCTGCTAGCTCGGATGCCATTGCCTGGCAAGTAGTACACCAGTCTGCATAAAATTCCGTCATGGTTGGCTTACCATTGCGCAACGCTACCTCTAGGGGGATCGATTGCTCTGCTTGTGCTTGTAGAGAAGCAGAAGTAGTTTCTGTTTGCCAGCCGAGGAAAAGAGCAATACTTAGAGCTATCGCCACAATAGCTATTAAAGCATTCCGAATTAGATTACCTTTGCTTACTCCAGATAAATTTTCACTCATTAGTTAACTCGATACAATAAACCAAAATTTTTAACTAGTTATTATGTTTGTTTTATTTATTGTATCGATTAATAATTACTAACTTATTCGTAAAGCCCTCTAATCCATTCCCATTCTCTGGCCAAACCTTCTGCTAATTCAACTTGAGGATTGTAGCCGAGAATTTTTCTAGCTTTAGAGACATCGGCACTAGTATGACGAGCATCTCCCATCGCTCTTTCAATATATTCTTTTATAATCGACCGTCCCATAATTTCTTCCATCTTTGCCAACACATCAGTTAGTACAACGCGACTGCCGCCGCCGATGTTAAATATTTCTCCTACTGCTGCCGGTACTTCGCCAGCAGCTAGATTAGCCGCTACCGCATCGCTAACAAAGGTAAAATCTCGTGTTTGCTGTCCATCCCCATAAATGGAAATTGGCGATTGAGCGATCGCAGCTTTAAAAAACTTATGAAATGCCATATCCGGACGTTGACGAGGACCGTAAACTGTAAAGTAACGTAAAGCAGTTACGGGTACGCCAAAATTATGATAATACAACCAACATAGACGCTCTGCTGCTAATTTGGTAATTCCATAGGGAGAAACCGGTTGAGGACAGACGGTTTCTGGTGTAGGCATGGTTTCCGCATTGCCATAGACAGAAGAAGTAGAGGCAAAGACAAACCGCTTGAGGGATTTCATTTCCTTAGCAGCTTCTAGCATTATTTGTGTGGCGTTAATATTTCGTTCTGTATAGTGACGGAAGCCTTCGCCCCAGCTTGCCCTGACTCCTGCTTGTGCCGCTTGATGATAGACTACTTCTATCCCTTCGAGTAATTGTGACCAATTTAAACCCTGGATATCGGCTTCGATTAAGGTAAAGTCAGAATTCTGTTTTAAGGTAGCGATATTCTTCCATTTCAGGTTTGGATCGTAGTAATTATTAAATCGATCGACTCCAATTACTCGATCTCCTCTTTGTAAAAGTGCTTCTGCTAAATGAGACCCAATAAAGCCTGCAACCCCAGTAACTAGATGAGTAGCCATAAATTAAAGAAAAAATTATTAATCAAACCATCATTGCTTTCCAGTTATAACAGTTCTAAATATAATTGCCTTAGTTTGCTATTTTTTATGTTGAGATTGAAGAAGAAGTCAGAGTCAGTTATCAGTTATCAGTTATTAAATGCTAGGTGGTAGGTGAATTATTATTTAACCTAATACCTGTTCTGTTCCCTTTTACCTTTTGACTTCCGCGAAGCGGTACTAGTTTCTTACCAACCACTTTTGCGCGTTTAAACGTTGCAAGGTGTATAGCACCATTAAATCTAGATTTACCTTGCGCTCGTCTATCATAAACGGCTCGATGGTACTGGGACTGCCACCGCTAGTGCTGTAAGAGAATGCTTTTTGACCCGAAATATCCTCGTCTAAAAAATAAAGATTGAACTGGCGTTGTCCGTTTTGCCAATTACCAATCACCTGCCAGCATTCCTCATCGGTTCCAAATCCTGGGATAGGGAGCTTTTCTTTAACAAAAGATAACTCCATATCTTCAATCCCTTGAGAACTAAATGCTTCTTTTAGAGCAGGCATAAAATGTTGCTCGATAAATTCGGTAAAAGGTTTGTCTTCAATAGCCGGCGGTTTTTCTTTTTTGGGTTTGGCAGCTCTTGCAGCAGGAGCGGGTTTTGCTTTAGCTGCTTGTTCCGGCTGTTGAGATTCGGGATTGGGTTTAGTTTCCTCTGCCATATTTACTCTGTTTTAGGAATGGTCTGCGGACACGGACTCGAAGAGCGTCGAAGACTAGTGCTTCGAAGACTAGCAGATCTCTTCGAGATCGCTGTTTATTAGCTTTTTTATTTTATCAGAAGGTATATTCATCGATCTGTTCCAAGAACGATTGCATGCATTCCTTAAGAAAAAAGTAAGAATCCCAAATAACGTAACTATAAACTCCTACCAAACAAATAGTCAGTACTAACCTCATCAAAGTTAGTTTATCTAAACTGACATAGTTCAACCAGTGAATGACAAAAGGAGTTACCAAGTAATAATAAATTATGTATCCTAGTAACCTGAAGATTAATTTTAATGGTTGCTCGACAATTTTATCGGATATTTCAAGTAAAATATATGCGGTCAAAGAACCAGATATAAAAGAAAAAAGGTGTTCCCAGAGCAAGAAAAATATTTTTTCTCTTGCCTTATTTTTATGTTTCATTCGAAGAATATTTTTTAAAATTAACTCGCTTTAGATTCGGAATTTATAATTGCTTTAGTGGTAATTATACTGATAGAAAAACTATCTCTTTTTAAAGAAACGAAGAATTAATGATTAAAAATGTAAAGAATTTGTTTTTTTCTGGGTTTAATTAAATAGTTAAACTCGTTCAAAATTCAAAGTACGGGCGAATGGTCATTCACCGATATAAAATAGGAACGTAGTATATTACGTCTGTATAAAGTTCAAAAAAGATAGAATAACAATCACAAGGTTCGAGACTGACAGAAAAGCCAAATAAAATTAAAAGCAATTAGTTAATAGAACTGTAGAGTTTGTAGTTAAATTTTGTGATTTTATTCCATCTGTAGAATTTATCTGAATCGGCGATGATGCACGGTTTTATTCCCCCAGAGCGTTATTTTCCTTATCTAACTTGGACAGAAATCGAACAGATGAAGGATAAGGAGAATGTCGTAATCGTTCAACCTATTGGTGCAGTAGAACAACACGGTTTTCACTTACCAATTATTGTCGATGCAGCGATTAGTATGGGAGTGTTAGGTAAAGCTCTCGAACAATTAGAAGCTCATATTCCAGCTTATGCTTTGCCTTGCCTCTATTATGGTAAGTCCAACGAACACTGGCATTTTCCGGGCACAATTACTCTCAGCGCCCAAACCCTTATATCCGTAATTAGGGAAATGGCAGATAGTATCTATCTGGCTGGGTTTCGCAAGTTAGTATTGATGAATTCCCATGGAGGACAACTGCAAGTGATGGAGATAGTGGCACGGGATCTCCATCAAGAGTACGAAGATTTTTTAGTATTTCCTTTATTTACCTGGCGCGTACCTCATATTGCGGGGGAATTGATAACAGCAGAAGAATTAGAATACGGTATCCATGCAGGAGACGCAGAAACTAGTATCATGCTGTCTCTATTGCCCGAACAAGTCAAGATGGATAAGGCAGTTAAAGAATATCCTCACGGATTACCGAAAGATAGTTTATTGAGTATGGAAGGGAAATTACCCTTTGCTTGGTTAACTAAAGAATTAACCAAAAGTGGAGTGATGGGAGATGCTACTGTTGCTACTAAAGAAAAAGGCGATCGCCTTTTAGAATCTGTTGCTGCTGGTTGGGTACGGGTAATTAAAGATATCTATCGATTCCGCCAGCCACAATTCTGAAGGATCTTGACAGAAAAGCGCTCTCGCAAAGCGAGAGCGCTCTCTTAATTTTTGGTTAGCTAATTTACACCAATTCTCCCAAATCCCTCTACACAGCAATCTCCACGTCTTCGTGTTATCATCTGTAGCCATTTTAAAGAGAAAGGGTATTACTTGCGGTTACCCAACCACTTAGCAGCAACAGCACCGAATATAGCTCCTACCAAAGGATTACTCAAGAATTTAATTATGGCAGGTTGTTCGGCCATTACTTCTTGGAATATATCTGGATGATTGTGATAGGCAAAGCTAGCCAATTTACTTACGTCATCGGCGTTCATTTGTTTGGCGTGGTGAGTGGAAAGACCGAGTTGTTGTTGGAGTTGGCGTTCGCTCAATCCTCTTTCCTTTAAATGTTTGAAAAAATCTCTTGCTACATCATCCCTTTCGTTTGGTTTGATTTGGGCGATCGCTTTTTGCAGTTCGGGTTCCATCTGACTGGCAGGAATGTGAGTTGGATGCAGGGAACGACCGAACAAGCGGCGTCGCTCTTCTTTAGAGGAACGCTGCGCAAAATCGTCAAAGTTTTGATATTCCTGCTGGGGAGAAGCTGATGTATCGTCGAGAGATTCGACATTACCCGTAGCCAAATCATTCATAATTTGGCGTTTATATTTGTCGCTACTACTCACTTTTTTCTTTCCTCTTATGTGATTTTGTCATTAATAAAATACGCGCTCGTGTTTTTTATGCCTGTCCTTGATAGGTAATTTGCTTTGACTGCTGATTGTATTGAGCAGTCAAAATTAGTTGTTTATCAGGCGCATACACTAAAACTGTTACATCGCGATCGGGAAAATTATTATGAAACCCTTGAACGAGCGATCGCGCTAACGGGCGTACATCTCTTGGCTCTACTCTGGGCGTAATTACCACTCCCAGCTTGTTGCTGTCACGCACGTAAGCATCTCGAATTAGACCTCGACTTGTCTGAACGACCCAATCTCCAAACTGTTGTCCGGCTGGAGTATTGCCCCGTTCTAACTGTCCGTATAATTGGCTGTATCCTGTTGGAGATAACTGAGTTGCGTTATCCGATGGGGGCGCGCTCGTACAGGCTGTAGCAGTTGTTAGAAATAAAACTATAATTAGCATCGTCACGAATTGACGACTTTTTTTGAAAAAATTCACTGTTTATTTCTCCAAAATAATGATGATTTAATTTCTAATATTGTAAGAAGGAAAAATAGCTAGATAACTATTTATTCCTTCTTAACAAGAAGACGTTATTCTTTAGTCTTTCATTTTATCTTTTACATCTTCTGCTGTCTGACGAACTTCAGCTTCTGCCTGTTTTGCTTTGCCTTTAGCTTTATCTTCAGGATCGCCCGTTACATTACCCATCGCTTCTTGAGCTTTTCCTTCAATATTTTTACCAGTAGCTTTTGCTTTATCTTCTGTACTCATAGATTTCTCCTTGTTAGACGATTTTTAACTTAACTTTTCAGTATTGGTTCGATACTGAATTAAGTTTGCTTGTCTTTGTCTATTTTTAATTTAATAAAATCTACTAGCTTAAGTTTTCTACCAAAAGATATATTATTGTTATTTTTGCTAAATAAATTACTTTTCTCGAATTACACTTTTGATAGATATCAAAAAAATTCAGCAGTCAGGAGTTATCAGTTATCAGATAGGATTGCTATATCTGACGCTCGGTAGAAAACGCAGAACTATTGTACTAACAAAAAAAAGAGTTGCGTTTGAGCACACAACTCATCTATCTATTATTCCTATCCCAATACTTTTGCTTAAACGTTTATAATAGCCCAATCTAATTATTGCCAGTCGCTTTCTCTAACAACCCTTTGGCTTGGTCAACTAATCCACCTTCGTCTGGATTTTGCTTATGATATTCTTGTAAATTTTTCTCGTACTGCTTTTCTAAATCTTCAGGTTTATCTCCGATATTTACTTCTTCCTCATAGGCTTTTTCTCGATTTTCAATACTTTGATTTTCTAGATTTAAACTTGGTTCGATTCTATTTTTATTTGAACTAGCAGCAGAAGCAGGTTCAATCACAAAACTAAAACTAAGCCAACCTATTAAACTTACTAAAACTGTTACCAAAATTGATTTGTAAAACATTGAAATTAGACACTTCATCTTAAATTATCCTCACTCTAACAATTTGTTTGAATTTAGTTAATTGACAATAGGAAAAGCCTTTTAAACCCACAATCTAGATCGTTTAGCTTAACGATCCAGCCGAACACAGCCCATTTTAGTTGTTTGGATATTAACTTGACTATCTACCTAAAGATATATTCAGCAAGTAAAGATAACAAGCTGAAACAATACTTAAATTAGTATATTTTATCTAGATTTACAGAAAAAGCCAGCTCCAGCTACAGCTAGATTATCTTGCTTGAATTTGATGGGAAAGCTTAACTCTTTAAAAAACTTTCTAGCTTATAGCTGGGGTTGTTTTTCTATTTAGTTGAGTTTGGATTTAGCACTCGGTTTAGCTTTGAAGAACTTTTTCTTCAAAACCTATTTCGCTACATATTTCGTAGAATGATGTATTTGGTGTAGTAACAAACAAAGGTGCCATTTCTTTCAAAATAGCTTTATAGGCTTCTGTTTGGTTATCTTCCATATCGTCAATTTTATCCCACATAATTACTGCGATACCTTCATCCGTTCCGGGTTTTTGCAGCAGATATGCTCCTTTGAATCCCTTAGTATAAGTGGAAACAGCTTTTTCATATAGTCTTTGCGCTTCGGCGAATTTACCTGGTTTAAATTCGCCAATGGCAACGTAAGCGTACTTGTGTGTGAGAAAATCGAGAAATTCAGACATGATAATTTACTTCGAGATTGACTTGGGAAGTGTTCGGCATTAGCTTCTTTACTACCTACGATTAACCCTCTAAACCATGCCAATTGCAAAGATTTAAATAGTTTCTTAACTTCTTAGGTAATAGATTAAAAAAAGCGATCGCCTTAGTGAATAAACAAAGCAGGCGATTGCTACTGTTTTCAACTTAAAATTAAATGAGTGGAAGATGCCACGAGCAAAACCTACCCGCAGGGACTACATACCCAAAGCAAAAGGCAAGAAATGTCCCCTACGAATCCCAACCGTGAAGGACAGAGTTGCACGGGCAATATCTTTACCTTTTCGGGAATATCGGAGCGATCGCCCCTTCCAAACATTACTTTACCTTCTATCTTACAAAATATTCCTACCCATTACCTGCACATACGCCACATGAGTATCGCTACCCGCGCCATGGAGTCCAATTTACGGGCGGCGATCGCCAAAAGATTGCAAGAACTTTCCATTGGCTTTTATAAAAAGAACAACACGGGTACTCTCCAAAGTAAAATTTTACGGGATGTGGAAGCCATTCAACTCCTCACCCAGCAACTTTTTCAATTTTTGCCTTCTACCTTACTTACCATTGGCGTGGCAGTAGCCGTTACTGCCGTAAGAGTTCCTTGGTTTTTGCTCTTTTTTGTCGCTACCGTTCCCATTGCCGTCATTTTAATTAGAATTCTCAGACAACCCCTGCGCGGTCTCGGCTTTGCCGAGGCACGTAGTGATCGCAATAACGTATTGAGAAGGCAAATGGAAGGAATGTCGGCGCATTTAATCGAGATGATTAAGTTGATTCCAATTACCCGAGCGCACGGGGTGGAAACCACGGAAATTGCCAAAATTGAGCGCAAATTAGTCGACGTGCAACAGGCAGCTATTCGCCTGGATTCGATCGATGCCATTACTAATGCCTCATCTTGGGTAGCTTTACGGCTTTTTAGTTGTATTTGTCTGGTGGTTTCCGCCAGTTTAGCTTTTACAGGAAGGCTGGGAGTTACAGTTGGCGACGTAGTGTTATTGACGGGTTATTTTGACTCCCTAACTAGTTCTGTCGTGCAAATTCTGGCGGTTTTGCCCCAAATTAGCAAAGGCTTTGAGGCGATCGGTTCGGTAGGAGAAATTTTAGAATGTCCTGATCTAGAACAAGATCGGGGCAAAAAAGCTGTAGAGAGTGTAAAAGGCGAATTTATCTTTGACTCCGTTAGTTTTGCCTATCCCCATACCCAACAGTGGGCAATTAAAGATTTCTCTCTCCACGTCGAACCAGGAGAAACCATTGCTATTGTAGGGCGCTCTGGTGCGGGGAAATCTACCCTGCTGAATTTAATTATCGGTTTTCTGCGACCGAACAAGGGACGTATTTTACTCGATGGTCAAGATTTAAATACTCTCGACTTACGTACCTATCGACGCTTTTTATCGGTAGTTTCTCAAGAGACGATTTTGTTTGAAGGGACGGTAAGAGAAAATATTCTCTACGGCACCGAAGGAATAAGCCAAGAGCAGTTGTGGCAAGCAGTTGAAGATGCCAATGCCAGGGAATTTATCGATGAACTTCCTCAAGGAATAGATACTTTCATTGGCGAGAATGGTGCCAAATTATCGGGAGGACAAAGACAAAGATTAGCGATCGCTCGTGCCTTAATTCGCAATCCCCGCGTCTTAATCCTCGACGAAGCAACGGCTTCTCTCGATACTGCTTCTGAGGTGTCGATTCAGGAAGCTTTAGAACGCTTAATGGCAAATCGCACTAGTTTTGTAGTAGCTCATCGCCTCTCCACTATTCGCAAAGCCAACCGGATTGTCGTATTAGATAAGGGACATATTGTAGAAATTGGCGATCGCGCTCAATTATTAGTCAATCAGGGACTATTCGCTCAACTGCATGCTTTGCAGACTTAATTATATTATATAAAGTCCACGGGCTTTAAAGAGATAAAATTAAGTATTATCAGCAATATTAAGAGGAATTAAATATGCTAAATGCGGTTGAATTTCAAGCAAGAATTCAAAATGGCTTCATTTATGACCCTTTAATTTACGAATCGCGGTCATACGCCGCAATTGGACTGAGTCGCGTCTGTACTCCTCCGCTTGAGCGATCGCCCCTACTTTTTTTGTGTAATTAATTCTGCCTAATTACTTATTACTTGTTGTCTTCCATTAAAACTTGTTTGTTCGGATAGCATTTGCTGGGAAAGCTCCCCCGTACGCAGCCATTGCGCCATTTCTGCTGGAGGTCGAACCCGCTCCAGTTTAGCTCGCAGTTCTTCTCCTTCTAAAATCTCCTTTTCTAACAGAACTTGGGCTGTCTCTTCGAGCAGTGCTCGATTCTGTTCTAAAATAGCTAAAGCAATGTGGTGCGCTCCATCTACAATGTCTTTCACCTCGCGGTCGATCGCTTCGGCAATCTTCGGGCTGACCGTCCGGCGGGGATTAGTCAAACCTTCGAGAAACTGTTGTTGCATTTTTTCAAAGGCAATCGGACCGAGGCGATCGCTCATGCCATAGAGAGTAACGAACCGTTCGGCAAGATCGGTAGCTTTTTGAATATCATCGCTCGCTCCGGTCGAAACCTTGCCAAAGATCGCTTCTTCTGCGGCGCGTCCGCCCAAAAGGGTAGCAATTCTTCCTCGAATTTCATCTTCGATCATCAAAAAGCGGTCTTCCTCGGGCAATTGCAGGGTATAGCCTAAAGCTCCGACACCGCGAGGCACGATCGAAATCTTCTCTACTGTTCCCACACCAGGCATCAAGGCACCGATGAGAGCGTGACCGACTTCGTGATAGGCGACCGTTTTTTTCTCCAACTCATTGAGTAGGCGAGATTTTTTCTCCAAACCCGTTAAAACTCGCTCGATTGCTTCGTTGAAGTCTTTCATGGTAACGGCATTGTGATTCTTACGTGCCGCTAATAGGGCAGCTTCATTGACTAGGTTTGCCAGATCTGCTCCGGCAAATCCTGGTGTACGAGCCGCCAACTTAGCCAAATCTACGTCTTCAGCTAGCTTTATTTTGCGGGCGTGAACTTCTAAAATGGCTTGACGACCTATCTTATCCGGTCGGTCTACGACAATTTGACGGTCAAAGCGACCGGGACGCAACAGAGCGGGATCGAGAACCTCTGGACGGTTAGTAGCCGCTAGGAGAATTACTCCCGTATTGGGGTTAAAACCATCCATCTCTGCCAATAACTGATTGAGGGTTTGTTCTCGTTCGTCATTGCCTCCCAAGAGGGGACCGGAACTCGTTCTCGACTTGCCGAGGGCATCTAATTCGTCGATAAACACGATACAGGGAGCTTGTTGTTTTGCCTGTTCGAATAAGTCTCGCACCCGCGAGGCACCGATACCGACAAATAATTCGATAAATTCAGAGCCAGAAATACTAAAGAAGGGAACGCCTGCCTCGCCTGCGATCGCTTTGGCTAATAAAGTCTTGCCCGTTCCTGGAGGTCCTACTAGCAAAACACCTTTGGGAATTTTGGCACCCAAACGAGTATATTTGGCTGCATTTTTCAAAAAATCGACAATCTCTTGCAATTCGGTCTTGGCTTCATCTACTCCAGCCACGTCGTCAAAGGTAACACCGGTACTTCCTTCTGAATAAATACGAGCTTTGCTTTTACCGACCGTGAGGGCAGCCGGTCCATTTCCCTGTGCCTGCCCCAGTAGCCAGAACCAGACCCCGAAGAAAATTAGAGGTGGTAAAACCCAACTGAGTATGGTAGAAATCCAGCCTGTATTGCTGGGGGGCAGCGCAGAAAATTCTACGTCGTGCTGGCGGAGAATTTTCGGTAGGTCTGAATCGAGAGGCACCGGAATCGTCACTAACTCCTGACTGGATTCTTCGGCAGTTTCATCGGGCTTGAGGGCATACTCGATTCGCTCCGAACCAATCTTGACGTTAGCAACCTTGCCTGCTTCAACCTGGTCGAGAAATTGACTATAAGATACCTGCGTCTGTTCGACTCCTCGTAAGAGAAGGAGATTTAGAAAGAGCAGCCACATTAGAATTAAAAAGAGATTGCGACCGAAACCTCTCGATTCGAGCTTTTTATTCTGGCGATCGTTATCAGTATCAATCGGCATTGTCTTTCTCGCTTCCTATTGGCTAAAAACCGTATACTTGAGATTTAGCGAGCCGATAAATGCAAGTTTTGCTCATCTACAGCAAAGAGGTAGCGATTGAACCATTTGCTTGCCAACTGCGCCACCTGTTTCAGCGTTCCTGGCTCCTCAAATAAATGGGTTGCTTCGGGAATAATTTCCAGTTGCTTTTGCGTCCGCAGTTGTGCCAGTGCCTGTCGATTCAGCTCGATTACAGGAATGTCCTTTTCGCCGACAATAAGAAGCGTCGGTGCTTTAACGCGCGATAGAGCCGAACCTGCCAAGTCTGGTCTTCCGCCGCGAGAGACTACAGCACTGACAGCGTCCGGACATTCTGCTGCTGCCAGGAGAGCAACAGCACTACCCGTACTGGCTCCAAAGTAGCCAATTTTTAGATTGCGGGTAGCCGGATGCTGCCTTAACCATTTGGTCGCATCAATCAGCCTGGGGGCAAGTAAGCCAATGTCAAAGCGCAGATGCATCGTGCGTTGGTCGATAGTCTCTTCCAAAGGTGTCAACAAGTCAACTAGCAAGGTTGCCAATCTTGACTGCTGCAGTACTCCAGCTACATAACGATTGCGGGGACTAAATCGACTGCTACCGCTACCATGAGCGAAAAGGACAACTCCGCGCGCTTCTTCGGGCACTTCTAAATTACCCTTTAGTTTTACCGAGTCTGCTGCAAACGAGACTTCCCCATCTGGGTTATTCCATTGTGTTTTATTCATGAGCCTCTCCTCCCTGCTAGTTAAAAGTTATGAATAGGGCGATCCTGCCCTGCATCATTCATGTAGATATTTTTGTTAGTTGGCGCTCTGCCCGTGCGAGTAAATCTCGCACCTCTGCGTCAGTTGTGGGTAAAAAGTCATCGTACCAAAGACCGATCGCCCGCAGTGGTTCTGGCATCATCAAACAAACTACTTCGTCTACTTCTTCTTTTAATTCGTTGCAAGTTGACTGGGGTGCAACTGGTACTGCCACGACAATACTTTTAGGTTGCTGTTGCTCCACGATGGCAATAGCCGCTTTGAGGGTAGAACCCGTAGCAATACCGTCATCAACAAGAATAACGGTACGACCTTGCAGTTCTGGCATTGGTCTGTTACCCCGGTAAAGGCGATCGCGTCTTGCTAATTCCCGCTTTTCCCGAGCAGCTACTCGTTCGATAATTGGTTTGGCAATCTGGGCACCTTTGACTACTTCTTCATTGAGCACCATTACTTCCCCCATAGCAATAGCTCCCATTGCCAATTCTTCATGTTCGGGAACGCCTAATTTTCTGACTATACAAATATCTAAGGGGACATTAAGGGCTGTTGCGATTTCAAACGCTACTGGTACGCCACCACGAGGAAGTCCCAACACCAATACGTCAGAGCGGTTGGCGTAAGCTGTCAATTTTTTTGCTAAGAGTTGACCAGCTTCAGTTCGGTTACGCAATTTCTTTGTCATTCGGCTCATCTCCTTGCCGTTGTTGTCGCAGATTTAATACCCGTAACTAACCGCTCGACTTGCTGGTAAAAGCACTGCACGATCGCAAAACTTGCTTTTTGGCTGTACTATCTGCTTTAGGTAGTTGTTTCTAGCCAAACAAGCAGCGTCAGAGCATTCATTAGCTGAGCGATAAGTCCTTTTACCTCTCCAGCTTTTAACTTGAGCCAATTCCACAAGAGAATTTGGCTCGCCAGTTCTTTATGACTCGGTAGTTGGGGCAATCCCGGAACAGAAGCCGCACTAATTAAAGAATGAGCTTCGATGGGTAAATGCCAGTTTAAAGGAAGGGAATTAGCATGAGGAATATCTAAAGAGGGAGAGTCCCAAGGATCGGGTATTAATTCAGTTTCTTCTATCCTAGTCGATTGAGTAGGTGGATCTCTCGATAAGTTTTTCAACATATTTTTATTCTCCTTAGTTATATCTTTAGGGTATGATTTAAGCTCGCTTTTATCTGGTCAGTAAAATTATTTTTCTATCTTTATATTAGCAAAATCCTCTATGTTTAAATATTAAAATATTTGACAAAAATTTTTACAGTTATTTTTGATAATTGTCTAAAAAATTAAAAATAATCCTTTTTATTTGCATACTTTAGCGATCCCCTCCTAAAGAATAAAATTGCTTCAATTTAAATTGAATTATTTATTTAGATAAAAAAAGGAGAGAATTATTTGATTTAGTTAAATTTAAAGATATAGTAACCTTTTCCTTAAATCGACAAAATCTGCTAATAGATTGAGATACAAGCTACATTACTAAAAATAAGGAAAAATACTTAACACTCAATCTCAAGCAGTAGACACCTCTGAATATTAAAAGAGGTGAGGGAGCAATTAATTTTTATGCAAAGTTTAAAATTATCCGAAGCACACAAGTTTGAGGAAATCGAACATACTGCTGATTGGTCTTATCGAGTTTGGGGTGAAAATCTGACCGAATTGTTTCTCCAAGCGGCTGCCGGTCTATATCGTCTTGCTGGCATTCTCTTAACTTGCGAACCCCGAATTACTAGAGACATAGAGCTGAAAGCGATCGACTCCGAAAGCCTATTGATTGCTTGGTTAAATGAATTACTCTATCTTCATGAAAGTGAGAGATTAGGTTTTGACCAACTTGAGATCTTACATCTCGACGAGACAACCTTACACGCTAGAGTCACTGGCGCACCTACCCAGGAATGGCTCAAAGATATCAAAGCAGTAACTTACCACAATTTAACCATTCGCGAGACCCAATCTGGGTTGGAAGTCACGTTAGTATTAGATGTATAGGGGAAAGTGTAATCGTCAAGACAAGTAGGGAATAGGGAACGGGCAACAGTTGATAACTGATGACTGATAACTATGCCCCAGTTAAATTGTAAGCAAGGAGGGGCTATATATGAAAATCGACAAACAAGATTTTCGTCGCCTGAATAATTATTTATGGGAAATTCCCACTTCTTTTCATCCAGATATGAATGTACCTGTCTGGATTTTTGCCGATGAAGAACTACTTGAAGATGCTTTAGGAGACTTATCGATCGTTCAGGCGGTTAATGTTGCCTGTTTGCCAGGTTTAGTCGGTCATGTAGCTGTTATGCCCGACGTACACCAAGGATATGGCATGCCCATCGGGGGAGTGATGGCATCGCGTTTACCCGACGGGGTAATTTCCCCTGGGGCAGTGGGTTACGATATTAACTGCGGCGTGAGGGTTCTAGCTTCACAAATTGAGTATCGCAGTGCCATACCTTATCTGAGCGATCTTGCCAGTACTTTATATCGCAACTGTCCTAGTGGAGTAGGTCGAGGAGGAAGCATACCGCTATCGGCCGAGGAATTTGAGCGAGTATGTCGACAAGGGGCACGCTGGTCACTAGAGCGAGGATATGCCACCGAGGAAGACTTAGCGCGGACGGAGGAATTTGGTTGCTTAGAAGGAGCCGACCTCACTAAGGTCAGCCAACGAGCAAAACAAAGAGCCAAGGACCAATTAGGAACCCTAGGAGCGGGCAATCATTTTCTCGAAGTAGATGTAGTAGAAGAAGTGGTCGACCCGGAGGTTGCTGCCGTGATGGGCATACAAGAAGGATGTCTGGTCGTGCAAATTCATTGCGGCTCTCGCGGCTTTGGACATCAAATCTGTACTGACTACGTTCAAGATTTTCAATGGGCAGTAATTAACTATGGTATTAAATTGCCCGATCGCGAATTAGTCTGCGCTCCTCTTAATTCTCCAGAGGGAGAAGCTTATTTAGCGGCTATGAAGGCGGCTGCTAACTATGCATTTGCCAACCGTCAGGCACTGGCTTATCATGCACGGCAAAGCTTTAAGGAAGTTTTTGGCTCCCAGGTAGAAGAACCGCTACGTCAAGTTTACGACATCGCTCACAATATGGGTAAGATTGAAACTCATCGAATTGAAGGAGAAGAAGTTCCCGTTTGCGTTCACCGCAAGGGAGCAACGCGAGCCTTTGGACCGGGTTCTGAAGGATTGCCTCCAGATTACCGTCCTCTCGGTCAACCCGTTCTCGTACCGGGGTCGATGGGGACTGAAAGTTGGATTTTGTTGGGCACAGAAGCTAACGAAGAACTCTCTTTTGGCTCTAGCTGTCACGGTGCGGGACGAGTCATGAGTCGCAGGCAAGCTAAGCGTACTATTAAGGGCGATCGCCTTCGCACAGAACTAGAAAAAGAAGGTATCAGCGTTAGAGCGGGTTCGATGCCAGGGTTAGCCGAAGAAGCTCCTCAAGCTTATAAAGATGTCAGTCGAGTTGTCGAAACTGTTAGTAAGGCTGGTATTGCCAGTAAGGTAGCTCGTCTGCGTCCCGTAGCAGTTATTAAAGGCTGATTGCTAATAATTGAGCAATAAGGTTGATTAACTTTTTGAACTGTAGCAGAAGTTCAAAGGCTATGCTCGACTGTATTGAAGAATACTTATCGGTTTGAAGTTTGGCTCTGTGGAGGTTAAAAAGCTATGAGTGAATTTCTCGTTGTGGTTGTCAATCGAACCAAAGCCCGCTTTTTTACTTTAGAAAAGGCTCAAGTCCCCGAATATGAATCTGGACCAAATTTGAGCGAACGTAAAGAGCTACTCAATCCAACTCAAGATTTCGCCGGCAAAGATCTCTGGTCAAACGTCAAAACTGGTCGCAATAAGGGTTCGGGAGGGCAAGCTCACGCCTATGACGATCATCGTCAAAGTCATCTGATTGAATTTGAGCGACGCTTTGCTCAGGCGATCGCCGATGAAATTGTTCACTTGTCCCAGCAATATCATGCTCGCAGATTAGTTTTGGTTGCCGAACCTCAAATATTAGGATTATTGCGCGAAACTCTCGCTCCTCAACTACTCAAAGACCTTAAAGTTCAGGAACTAGCCAAGGATTTGTGTCATCTCAAACCCCTAGAACTTCATAAACATCTAGCTGCTAAAGAACTTCTGCCAGCTCGCCAAAACGTTTCTGGCTAGCAAGTATAGCAAGTCTACAATTGGTGTCTTTGTGTCTTAGTGGTAACAAAAGTCAACCACAAAGGCTGTACTGGAGCCAAGACACAAAGCATAATGAACGCAGCTCATGACGTTTATAGTTGTCGTCACCAAAGTTAAGAAGTATTAAATAGCTAGCTCAAACTATTGCAGTTTAAGAATTATGCTCCTGACTCCCTTCAGGTATTGGGGAGGATAGGGAAATAGGGGCTTAGGGTAAAATTAATTTCTCCCCAATTCCCAATTCTCCTACTTCCCTAATCTTCAAATGGCTCCTGTCTCCTGTTCAATCTTTTCGCACTGCAATAGTATAAGAAGGTCTTTGTTTGGCTTCTCGTCGGGTCTTAACTAGGCGAAAATTAGGATCGATATAGAGGTGCTCGAACTGGGGAGTTGCCTTGAATGCTCCTTTTGTTTGTTTAGCAATTTTTCGGTTCAAACTTTTTAGTAGTGGTATTTGGGGGGCATCTTTAGTTTCGGAGGATAACTTCGATTTAGATTGAACGATCCGTGTAAACCAATCTTCTGCTTTGTCTATAGTTAGGGGAGCTGCTCCTATTCTCAAACCCTGTTTGATACCAATATTTTGTATGTACCAATCCCCATCTCGTATCTCATATTTTTGTAGCAACATTAAGTCGTACGCAAAGAGAATTGACGATAGCTTTGACAAAAAAGGTAGTCGATGTCCTGGCGCATAACGGGCAATATTAGCGTAGTAACCATCGTCGTGAAAAATTTGATAAGATTCCTCTTGCATCCGTCCCGGAATAATATCCTGAAAGGGAATAGTAGACCACACGGGCGACCACACGCCCAAAACAAGGGATACTTGTTCTTCAGGGTTTGGATGAGGATTGCGCCGACTCAACTCCTCAAAAATGGGTGCCAATTTATTTTGATAAAATTTGACTTTTTGGTTAAGAGGATCTCGATCGCGATCGCGAGTCAGTTCTAAAATTTCTTGTTTGAGTTCTTCAACACTTTTCTTACTCAATTGGTTAGAATCGATCGCCGGGTTTGCTGTCATGGTTTTATCCTCCACATCAATTTAATCAAATCAAAATCGCTGGCAATAACTAACTCAATTAACGAGGGAATTACCAGTTACAATTCGCTTTATTTCCGTACCCAAAAGAGATCCGAGGGAAACAACTTGTAGTTGAGTCCAGTCCTGCGGTTGTTGCGGTATCGTGTCGGTAATTAAAATTTGCTGTAAGCTTTGGCAACTTAATTTTTCTTTGGCGTTTTGCACCAATAAACCATGAGTAGCAGCAACGGTTATTTCAGGTTTTGCCCCTGCTTTTAGCAGTGTTTCTATACTGTTAACGATGGTTCCTCCTGTAGAAATCATATCGTCTACAATTAGGCAAGCCTTACCTTCAACTTCACCAATTACATGAGTTATATCTGTTTGAGTCCCGCTGGAACGCTGTTTGTGTAACACGGCAACTTTTATACCGAGCCGCCCAGCAAATTCGAGTGCCATGGGAATGCGTCCGGTGTCGGGGGAAACGACTACAGTTTCTTGCAGTAATTGAGCATTTAACGCCTCGTATAGAATTGGCGTTGCCGTTAGACTATCGACGGGAATTTGAAAAAAGCCTTCAATTTGGGGCGCGTGCAGATCGACAGTGACAACGCGATTAATTCCTGCTGTTTGCATCAGATCGGCGACCAGTCTTGCCATGATGGCTTGGCTACTTCCATGGCGTTTATCGCCGCGAGCGTAGCCAAAGTAGGGAACGATAGCGATGATGCTACTTGCCCCAGCGCGACGGCAAGCATCGGCAAAGGCTAAAAGCTCGATAAGGTTTGCATCTACAGGAGGTGAAGTGGGCTGAACGAGGAAAACAATTCGCTCATTTACAGATTCGTCAATCTCTACGGAAACCTCCCCATCGGGAAACCTTTCTATAGTGCAGTTTCCTAATGATACTCCAAGTTGACGAGCAATTGCTTCGGCTAAAGGTCGATTCGCCGTTCCACTAAAAAGAATAAAATTTTCCTTCATTCTTAACTCAGTCCTTCCCTTCTCTTTGGGCTACCAGTCGTTTGACCCCAATGACGCTATCGGGATTGAGAGAAATGGAATCGATGCCAGCTTCAACCAAAAATGCCGCAAACTCTGGATAATCGCTGGGTCCTTGACCGCAAATACCGACCTTGCGACCTGCGCGGTGCGCGCTGTCGATCAGACGGCGGATCCCTCGCTTGACTGCCAGATTGCGTTCGTCAAATAGATGGGATAGTTCGGACGAATCCCGATCCACGCCCAAAACTAGCTGAGTCAAGTCGTTACTGCCGATAGAAAAACCGTCGAAACGTTCGGAAAACTCGTCTGCCAGCTCTATATTAGAGGGAATTTCAGCCATAACGTACAATTGAAGACCGTTTTCACCACGCTTCAATCCGTTTTCTGCCAAGACATCGAGTACCCTATCTGCTTCCTCTAAAGTACGGCAGAAAGGAATCATAATGATGACATTATCGAAGCCGATCGCTTCCCGCACGCGCTTAATTGCCCGACATTCTAGGGCAAATCCTTCTCGATAGCGATCGCTATAGTAACGAGAAGCCCCCCGAAAACCGAGCATGGGATTTTCTTCTTGGGGTTCAAACTGCTTGCCTCCAATTAAATCGGCGTATTCGTTGGTTTTAAAGTCGCTCATGCGGACAATTACGGGATGGGGATATTGGGATGCAGCAATTTTGGCAATGCCCTGAGCCAGCCGAGCGACAAAATACTCCTTCTTATCATTAGACATCTCCAATAACTTATAATTTGGGCAGAGCAATAGTTTGGGCATCTTTAAGAATTTCATGATAACTAGCGATCGCCACGGTGGCTCAAGTATTAGAGGTAACGTATGGTAAATCTCGACCAA
>JADEWQ010000179.1 GCA_015207585.1 Pleurocapsales cyanobacterium LEGE 06147
ATACAAGAATTGAGCAGAGCGTCTCCGATTCATGTCTCTATAAGCTCTTGCTTCAAAGCGCTCGCTCGTCCCCTAGTGTTTCTTCCCTCCATAACGGGTGTCCTCGCTCCCGTGGAGCGCTTTCAAGTAACTCATAGGGTGCAGTTTCCATTACCTCTTGAAGATATTGCTAAATCATTTACTACCGCTACAGACTTCAAAAAATAGTTCGCGCGATCGCTCATTAAGAACTCTTCGTTTTTTTTTAACTTTGAATTATATAAACGCCCTATCGCACATCATATCCAAACAAATTAGGGTCTACTTCACTTAAATTGATGTCAGCTAGCCCATATTCTGCCCAGCGTCGATCTACCATAGCTGCAACATCGACATCTGACTCTAGAGGCGCACCCCATTCGTGGTTAGTTTCTGGCGGAATTTTGGTAGTGGCATCGATACCCATCCTTCCCCCCAAACCAATCTTTTGACTGGCAAAATCAAGAGAATCAAAAGGAGTTTCGGGCAAGATAAATACATCTCTGGAAGGGTCAACTTTGGAACTAATCGCCCAAACTACCTGACGGGGATCGCGAATATTGATTTCTTTATCCACGACAATGACAAACTTGGTGTAGGTAAACTGGGGCAAAGCACTCCAAAAAGCCAATGCTGCCCTTCTAGCTTGTCCGGGATAAGCTTTATCAATAGAAATAATTGCCGCTTTGTAACTTAGGGCTTCCATCGGCAAGAAAAAATCTGTAATTTCGAAAACTTGTTGCCGCAGAATAGGAGTATAAATCCGATTAAGAGCGATCGCCATCATTGCTTCTTCTTTTGGGGGACGACCGCTAAAAGTAGTAAGATAAACTGGCTCTTTACGATGCGTCAGGCAATGAAAGCGAATCAGGGGCGAATCTTCCACGTCACCGTAATAACCCATGTGATCGCCAAAGGGACCATCAGGTAATACTTCTCCTGGGGTAATGGTTCCTTCTAAAACAAATTCTGAGTCCGCAGGTACTTCCAAATCAACGGTTTTACATTTGGCTAACTTAACTCCTCGTCCGCCGTATAAACCAGCAAATAACCATTCCGATAAATCTACGGGGATAGGAGTAGCCGCTGCCATGATGATGAGAGGATCGACTCCAAGGGCGATCGCTATTTCTAATTTTCGTCCTTTCTGTGCTGCTTTGCGTAAATGTCTCGCCCCACCCCTAACGGATAACCAATGAACGGTCATGGTATTTTTTGATTGCAGTTGCAGGCGATAAACTCCTACATTGGGTGTACCCGTCTCGCAGTCTTTGGTAATGACTAACCCTAGGGTAATAATTTTTCCCGCATCTTTTGGATAAGGACGAATAAGAGGTAGTTTGTTTAAATCCAGTTCGTCTCCTTTAATGACTACCTGCTGACAGGGAGGAAAAAAGTCTTTTCCCGGTTTAGCTTTGACAACATCAAATAAAACTTTACCAAAATCAATCGCCTGAGATATCTTTTTTGGTGGTTTTGGCTGCTGAAGCATCGCCAATTTTTTCCCCAACTCTTCTAACTCTTCTGGGGTTTCCATTTTCATTGCCCAGCAAATACGTTCTAACGTTCCCATCAAGTTAACGGCTACGGGGAAGGACGAACCTTTAACATTTTCAAATAATAATCCGGGACCTCCTGCTTGAAGCATTCGATTAGCAATCTCGGCAATTTCGAGATCGGGATCGACCAAAGCTGTAATGCGTCTTAGTTGTCCTTTCTCTTCCAGCAGTTTCAAAAAGCCCCGTAGGTCTCTTGCCATAATTAAGAAATATGAAGCTTACTTTTTCTCTATTATGAACCGATCGAGAGCGCAAAATACGGAAAATTATGGCTAATAAATGGATTCGATCGAAAATAACTTGGCGAGGGGATAATAGTGGCTAGAAAGCAAAGTCATAGCTCGTAGACCTCGTTGATAAAATGGGCGTTTATTTAGGATCGAATCAGAAAGATTAGACCAAAAATTGACCCAAGTATAACCATACTTTCGATAACGTTTTTGTAGTTCTTTTAAAGTGATTTCGCCATTGATAAATGCAATAAGTCTAGTTTTAATTTTTTAGAACTAATCGGGTGGACTTCCTGTGACTCGATACCGTAGCGGGTTATCTTTAGCCAAGCCATGCCGAAGGCTATAACCTCACCTTGGGAAAATTCCTCTACTTCTGACCTTGTTTATGATATTAAAAATATAAAAAAATAAGAGCAATTTAGTATTATCAAGTTAATAAATTATTGAGCAGACAGTTGGAAAAGCTTGGGTTGAATTCGAGGCAATCTACTGCCGCTCAATTTTATTTATCTTTATGTGAGTTTCGATCTAATTAATTCAATTCGCTTGCGATTAACTCCCAAATCCGACTTACCCAAACGAGAAGCAGAACGGACATGAACCACATTTTCATTAGGATCTAGATAAAATTCTACATCATCTACAAATCCCATTAATTTAGTTTTAAATTCTGCATAGAGATAATTATCTGTTTGTTCAATAATCTTCGCTCCTTCCATACCTTCAATTACTTTTTTAAGATCGGCGATCGCCACTGAAGGAAGCGGTTCTATTTTCGATTGAGGATTATCGCTTTGACTATTGACACAGTTGGGGGTTCCAGGACAAGGTGCTAACTTGCCATCTTTAACTCCTAAATTATTCGGTCTTTTACCAGCAAAATTAAACATCAATCTCCTCTCTAATTTAGAAAAAGTTAATTTTTAATTGTCGTCAATTGGTAATAGGGAACGGGGAATAGGTAATAAAGTATTTTGAACTTTGAACTTTGTACGGACGTAGCATGCTACGTCTCTACTATGGAAATTGATAACTGATAACTGTTCACTGATTATCCTGCCTTAGCTATGACAGTATCACCTGTTAATAGCTTTACTGCTGCTTGATACTGTCGATCTGCTTCTGTACCGATTTGACTAAATTTAATAGGTTCTTGAGAGACAACCCGATCGGGCATAATTCCTAACTTATTAATATCTCTATGGTTTGGTGTTTCATATTTAGCCACAGTAACCGCCAGTCCCGAGCCGTCAGGTAATTCAAATAAAGACTGGATCAAGCCTTTACCAAAGGTTTTTTCTCCTATTAATAAAGCTCTACCATTATCTTGTAATGCTCCTGCTAAAATTTCACTAGCACTGGCTGTTCCTTGATTTACTAGGACTACTAAAGGGTCATCAGTTAAAGCTGCGCCAGAGGATTCAAAGCTGCCTAACATTCCTTGACGATTTACTGTATAAACAATCGTTCCTCGATCTAGCCAAAAACGGGCAATTTCTATTCCTGCTTGTAATAAACCGCCCGGATTATTACGTAAATCTAAAATATAAGCTTCTGCCCCCTCTTGTTCTAATTTATTCACTGCATGAGCAATTTCCATGGCAGCATTAGCACTAAATTGATTCAGACGCAGATAGCCGATGGGGACATTATTGTAGGTCTCGAGAGTGGCATAGACGGGGTTGAGAGAAATGCGATCGCGCACTAACTCGACGGTACGAATGCTACTATCTTTACCTTTAGATTGTACTTTAAGTAATACTTTTGTTCCTACAGGACCGCGCATTCTCGCCGCCGCTTCGTCTAGAGTTAGGGTAGCAGTTTTAACTCCATCTATTTCCAAAATAGCGTCTTTGGGTTGGATTTCTGCGGCTTCGGCTGGAGAACCCGTTAAAGGTGTAACTACCTCTAGTAGTCCTGTTTCTGGGTCGATATTAATTTGCAAACCTACTCCCGAAAGTTCTCCAGAAGTATTTACTTGTAAACTATGGTACTGTTCTGGTTTGAGTAGTCTAGTGAAAGGATCGTCGAGACTAGCTAGCATTTCTTCAATGGCAGCGTAAGTTTGTTCCCGATTGTTGAGAGATTTTTTAATAAACTTTTGGCGAATAAACCACCAATTTTGATTGTTAAAAGTGTCGTCCACATAAGATTGATTAACAATACGCCACGATTGCAGCAATAATTTCTGTTCTTCGGTAAAAGCTGCTGCTGTAGGAGTATACCAAAACGACGAAGTTACGCACCAGACTAATGCTAATAAACTAACCCAGAAAGCTTTTTTGAGCATGAGCAAAGAAAGATTAACCGAAATTCTTTATTTATTTAATTTAGACATTTTTATCTATATTCATCAGCATCATACCTTAAAGCTATGTTACATTTTTTAAAAGGGAAAATCTGTTCTAGTCGTTATGTCTGAGCAGATTTAAACAAAAATGGATGACTTGGCGCGATTGCCTCGGGCACGCCCTGAAGGGCGAGCGCGCTAGCCGAAAACCATCAACATAATCTTTAAAAGTCTGTCTCTCTACGAGCAGTTCGGTAAACATCACCTTATATAGCTAATACTGGCTTCATGTTTTCCAAACAAGTAACCGATTCAAAAGCATATCAGTGGTTTCAGGAACGTCTGGAAATTCAGGCGATTTCCGATGACATCACCAATAAATATGTACCACCCCATGTCAACATCTTTTACTGCCTGGGTGGAATTACTCTAGTCTGCTTCCTTATCCAGTTTGCTACTGGATTCTGCATGACTTTTTACTATAGACCTACTGTAACCGAGGCATTTGCTTCTGTACAGTACATCATGAACGAAGTAAATTTCGGTTGGTTGATTCGTTCCATTCATCGCTGGTCTGCCAGCATGATGGTACTAATGATGATTCTGCATGTTTTCCGTGTCTATCTCACCGGCGGTTTCAAGAAGCCCCGCGAGTTGACATGGGTAACGGGCGTAATTATGGCAGTAATTACCGTTACTTTCGGCGTTACTGGCTACTCCCTTCCTTGGGACCAAGTGGGTTACTGGGCGGTAAAAATTGTGTCCGGCGTACCCGCTGCTATCCCTGTCGTCGGCGATCAGATGGTAGAACTGTTGCGGGGTGGTAGTAGTGTAGGCCAAGCAACACTGACTCGCTTCTATAGCTTGCATACCTTCGTTTTACCATGGCTGATTGCGGTTTTCATGTTGCTCCACTTCCTGATGATCCGCAAACAAGGTATTTCTGGTCCCTTATAAGTAAATCCTGACTTGGCGATGAGCTTCAAGCTTGTCGTCTAGTGCTGATTTGAGGGAAAATTACCTGTAATTTTGATACATAGTTCACAAACTCTAACAGCAAAAAGCAATTATTTTGCTTGTATCGCCTGCTGATTCCGAGTAAACTAAGGAGAAAAAAATGTCGACATTAAAAAAGCCGGATCTTAGCGATCCTGTATTAAGGGCAAAGTTGGCTAAAGGAATGGGTCATAATTACTATGGCGAACCTGCTTGGCCTAACGATTTACTATATGTGTTCCCCATCGTAATTTTGGGCACTTTCGGCTTGGTAGTCGGTCTGGCCGTACTAGACCCCGCCATGATAGGAGAACCAGCCGATCCTTTTGCTACCCCACTCGAAATTCTACCGGAATGGTATCTCTATCCTGTATTCCAAATTTTGCGCGTTCTTCCCAATAAATTGTTAGGAATTGCTTGTCAAGGAGCAATTCCCTTGGGACTAATTTTAATTCCCTTTATTGAAAACGTAAACAAGTTCCAAAATCCTTTCCGCCGCCCCGTAGCTACTACCGTGTTCCTCTTTGGCACCTTGGTAACTTTCTGGTTGGGAATTGGTGCTACTCTCCCCATCGATAAATCTTTGACTCTCGGTTTATTCTAAGATAACCGCAGTCTTTCAATTAAAAACGCTTGCGATTTCTTTGGTTCAGTTTGATTTAACTGTTTTAGAGCGATCGCAGGCGTTAATCTTTTTTTGATTTTAATATCGAATTTCCTCTTTTTGAACCGACAAGCATTGTTTCGCCTTTTACCCTTTTACCCATAACCATTTTTTCGTTGATGTAAGACCACGCCACTAATAGCTGAGAACAAAATCCAACCGAAGGTATTCACTCGTAGATCGAAGATAGTAACATCGAAAAGATTAAATAGAACACAGCTAGCAAAAGCAACGACATAGGTAAATAAAATTAAGCGATCCCGCTTTGCGGGTGCTGCCGCACCGCGATTACTCCCAGTTCTTTCTGAGCTTAGATTTAATTTATGCCAATTGCCAATTAGTAAGATGGCTTGCGCCATTACCCAACCAACGATACCAGAAAATAACAGCGTAGCGACAATACCTATTTCCGCCCCTAACATCAACCAAAGATTATGGGGATGCCCAAACCAAACATTCATTTGCTGTTGATAGAGAGGAGTAAAATTTCTGATGCCCCAACCAGTAAGGGGACGTTGTTCGATCAACTCCCAACAGAATCGCCACTGAGTAATTCTTAAAGTCTCCACAGGACGAACATACATTCGATCGGATAGTCTCGCCCAAAAATAAGCAGGAACGATAGTGCGCAGCCAATCTCTTACTGGGGGAGAACCAAAAGAAGCCCACAGAACGGGAGTAGCAGCCGCAATTACTCCCCATACTATCCAACGCCATCCCCAATAAAGGGCAAAGACAATACCAGCGATAACAGCAATGCCCCAAGCACTGCGAGAACTAGTCAAAACTAGACCAATTCCATCAGCAACAGAGATAATGGCTAATAGAAATAAAGTCCGACCTTGCTTTTTACTTTCTCGCCAAGTCTGAAAAGTTTCGAGCCACAAACCCCACCCCAGAATTAAAGCGATCAGGAGATAAATAGCTAGAAAATTAGTATAGATAAAAACGGATGACATTCTGCCGGTTGGTACGCCTTGAGGAACTAGCTGCCAACCAAAAATAGGAGGAATCGACCAATCAGCAAATAGTTGTCCCAAGCCGAGAAAGACTATCGGTAAAGAGGGAATAACTATCAGCCAAGCTAATCGCCGTAGCTGGAATGGCTGTTGAAGCAATAGACTCAAAGCAGCAAATAAGGCAAAAAAGGGCAGAAAATTAGCTAAGCCCAAGAATGCCTCAACTGGTGCATAAGCCAGGCAAGAATTAATAATCAGCCAAAGGCTTAAAACTGCCAGTCCCCAATTAAGAGGATTACTGGCGATCTGGTGATATTTCTGCCGCCAAACCATAATTAAGGCTACAAACAAGCCAATTACCCCTAAAACGGGAATAATAGGCAAGAGCAGCACTCCAAGCTGACACCACTGCCAAGCCCGATTGAGGGAAGGAGGATTTAGTGCTGAATTAAAAACTTTGGATTTTGAGACTATTTCACGCTCTCCTCAATCTTTTCGGTTGTTACTGGTTAGGTGCTAGGTAAATTATTATTTAATCTACAATCCAATACCTAATAACTTATGTACGGGCGTTTGACCAAACGGAGGGGCTGTGTTTCGAAGAGGTGGCATATTCTGAGGAAACCTCAGAATCTCGTGACCACCGTGCTTCCTCGAAACCCTGTACGCCCCGTCCCCTACTGTTTGATAACTGATAACTGCTCACTGGTGACTGGAGACTGACTAATAAGCTGCCGCTAAGGATTCACCTCTAGTCAGACGAATTTGTGCCAAGGTAAAGATTATTGGAATAATACGACCGTAGTTAGTAGCGATCGCTTTCCAACCCAAATCAGCTATAAAATAACCCCACATTGCTGGTCCTAACAAACCGAAAATAGTTCTGGCTGCGCCGTAACGAGTTGCTGTCACTGCCATTCCCCGTTTTGCTGTTTGTAAAACTAACTGATTTTGCAGGGTAGCTGCTGCGGCTACACCACCTCGAATCAAAGCGGTTTTGGCTGCTTGATAACTAGCGTAGTGGAGAGCAAATTGTCCGGCAATGTGCGTTAGTAACCAGCGTTTGAGTAGAGAGCTTACAGCAATTATGCCACTACCTTTAAGAAAAATCTTTAAGGGATCGTGTTGTAGTTGTACGGGTAAGGGTTCGGGCAGATCGGATTTAGCCAGCGATCGCACTATTTTGTTCCTTAAAGAATCCTGTTCTTGGGCTGGTAAACGTTGACAAGCTTGTCCTATTAAATGTAAAAATACCTCAGCTTCGATGTCTGTAGTACTCATTTGCTGAGAATAAGGTATTTTTAAGTAGCGACAGACTTGAATGACAATCTGACGGTAAGAAACTTCTTGGGTACGTCCCCGCAATACTGTTATACCATCGGCTGCTAGGTAACGGAATCGTTGTTCTAAAGAATCCAGCCAAGAGTGCCAATCTTGACTTTGAATGTCTATCGGATCTGGAGTTTGCAAGTAGTCGAGAGGATTAAACCGACGACAGAATAAAATTTGTGTAATCTGTTGTAGTTCTTCTTCTGTAGCTAATTCCAGTGCTGCCCTGAGTTCGTTCAATTTTACTTCCCTCCCATTAATTTTTTTTAGGAAGCTTTATTTAAATGATTATTTTATACTAGAAGAATTATCACATCTATTTTAGGATGTAGTGATAGCCAATAGGGTAAGATAAATATCTATTTTTTTGTGCTCGTTTGAAATCTTGCTTGTTTTTTTATCACTTTAATCTCATATATAAAGTATTTTTTGCTTGAAAGCGCTCCACGGGAGCGAGGACACCCGTTATGGAGGGAAGAAACACTAGGGGACGAGCGAGCGCTTTGAAGCAAGAGCTTATAGAGACATGAATCGGAGACGCTCTGCTCAATTCTTGTAT
>JADEWQ010000007.1 GCA_015207585.1 Pleurocapsales cyanobacterium LEGE 06147
GTTCTTGGTTTAACCTGACGCAAAAGATACCTCGTTTCCAAAAGCCTGTTGCTTTACCACACTTAACCCATCTTTTCGCTCTAGCTGAGGTTGTCGGCATTAACGGAACTTGGTTTTGGTCTACTACGGGTACATACATTGGCGATAAGCCCTAAATGTGTATACATCTCTTCGCCTCTGGCTAACACAGGGATTACAGACTAGAGAAGCATCCGTAATGTGCTTTGAACTGCCATGTTCAGTTAGCTCAGGTTACGTTTTCCGCACAGGCTAGACAACTGTTTTGTCCTGCTGGAACTAATTGGCATTTAGTTCTTTGCAAGCCCCCGCTAAATTGCTCTTAGCCATTAGCGGTGGGTAGTTGACTTATAACTATGCCGAGTAATTAGCTATTAAACTTAAAAATTAACAAAAGAAAAAGCTAGTTGCTCCAGAAATTAGAATTGAGGTTTAAAAAATGCAAAGTCCCGATAATTATTGGTACGCTACCTTAACTTTGTGCGTACCTTTTTCTGAGGAAAGCCGCGAGTCTGGTCAATATTGCCTATCACCAACGAAAACTACAGTTATTGGTCGTTCTCCAGAGTGTCAGGTTGCTTTAAATCCTCATAAATACGTCACTGTATCGCGACGGCATGCAGAGATCGAGCTAGTTCCCAGCGAACCCGAAGCTTATTGGGAAATTAGAGATCTCGGAACAATTAACGGTACTTTGGTTAACGAAATACAGATTACCAACCGTCATCGTCTAGAATCAGGCGATCGCATTACTCTAGGTTTACAAGGACCGGAATTTATTTTTGAATGCCAGACTTTAAATACAACGGTTGCAATAGAAATACCAAAAACAGAACAAGTTGCTTCCATTGCTAAATCTGCTGTAGAGCAATCTAGCAAAACCGTTTCAGAAACAAAGCAATCTGTTTTAGCATCTTCGGTTCAAGAAATTGAAAAACCCAAGCCTGCTAAGTCTTCGTCAGTTAACACTCAAAAAACTGGAGTAAAATCAGATCGATCGGCTATTATTTCCTCAGAATCAACATCAGCAAAAACACAAAAAAACGACCAGTCGTCAATATCTCAAAAAGCTACTAATGGTTCCGACAATAAACAAGCAAATTTAACAGCTCAAACTCCCGATCTCAAACAAACAGCAGCCAATGCTACTAAAACTGGCAAAACGATTTGGAATTTAATTGCAAGAAAGGATTTGTGCCAACTGCCAGGTCATACAGGGGGAGTCAAAACCCTAGCATTTAGTTCTGACGAACAAACTCTTGCCAGTGCAGGCGCAGATAAGACCATTAAAATTTGGGATTTGGCTAACCAGGAAGAAAAAATTACTTTGACTGGTCATAAACTGGCGGTCAATGCTTTAGCATTTAGTTCTGACGGACAAACTCTTGCCAGTGCAGGCGCAGATAAGACCATTAAAATTTGGGATTTGGCTAACCAGGAAGAAAAAATTACTTTGACTGGTCATAAACTAGTAGTTAACGCTCTGATATTTAGTCCGGACGGACAAACTCTTGCCAGTGCGAGTGCAGATAAAACCGTTCGGTTGTGGCTGCTGGCAACAGGAGAGGAAATATTGGCGATCGCTATTCCTGCTTGGCAAGTTGGTTCAATAGCAATTGGTTCTGACGGAAAAACGTTAGCTGGCAGTAACGAGGATGGCGCGATCCGATTGTGGCAGCTTTAACTTGAACTGCCAACAGTCTTTTCATACGTTTAGCCTATTCTACGGCTATGATTAAATATCTTTTCGGTTATCAAACTTGGCGGTTAGTGCTTTGGTGTGGACTAACATTTTTATTATGGGCTAATTCAGCTCGCTCAGAAGAATTATCTAAATCCTTGCGAGTTGGAACTAAACCTTTTGCTCCTTTTGCTTTTGTCCAAAATGGTCAGTATATTGGCTTTAGCATTGATTTGTGGCGTGCTATTGCCGAGGAATTAGACATTAAATACGAACTTTATGGGGAGAAAAGTGTCAGCGATTTACTTGATTCGGTAAGTTCTGGCAATACCGATGTAGCGATCGCCGGCATTACCATTACTGCTAAGCGGGAAAAAGCAGTGGACTTCTCTCATTCTTTTTTTGAATCAGGACTGCAAATTTTGGTTCCTCTTCACTCTTCTTCTCCAGTACCTACTTTTTTGTGGCTCGTCTTTTCTCCTATTCTTTTAGAAACGATAGGTATACTGTCGCTAGTCATTGTTTTGTCTGCTCATCTATTGTGGTTTTTTGAACGAAAAAATAATTCAGAAATGTTTCCTAAAAATTATTTTTCTGGAATTTGAGAAGCTTGTTGGTGGTCAGTGGTTACTGTTGTCACAGTAGGCTATGGAGATAAAACACCAAAAGGAATAGCGGGACGTTTAATTGCCACAATCTGGATGTTTACTGGTGTCTTGCTGGTCTCTTATTTCACTGCTTCAGTTAGTTCGGCTCTTACTGTTCGGCGTTTAGAAGATGTAATTGACAGTCCCGAAAGCTTAAATGGAAAAAAAGTAGCTACAGTAAAAGGTAGTACAGCCGCAGAATATTTAACTAATCGTCCTATTAAGGTTATCGAGTTCGATGCCATTCAAGATGCTTTTAACTCTTTAGAAGAAGATCGGGTAGAGGCAGTTGTTTATGACTCTCCTATACTAAAATATTATGCTTCTAATGAAGGTGCCGACAGAGTAAAAGTAGTAGGACCAGTATTTGCCAAACAAAGTTATGGAATTGCACTCAAGCAGGAAAGTCCCTATCGAGAGCTAATTAATCAAGCTCTACTCAGCCTTCAAGAAAAAGGTACTTATGCCGAACTTTATCAGAAATGGTTTGGTCAAATTTATGAGTAATTTTCTAACTTTTGAGAGCAATTTTTAATAGTTCTGAGAGGTTATAAATGGCACCAAAAGCGGACAAGCTGAAACAAACTCTCGAAAATGTTCAGCTTTTTTTTAAAAAAAACGAATATGAAAATTTTGAAAGTATAGCCAAAGAATTAGAGAAACTACAAACTCGATTGGAACAAAAAAAGCTAACTATTCAAATAGTCAGTCAAAGTCCAATTTTAGCTCAAGCATTATTTGATTTTATCAAAACTAACAAGACTCTACTAGAGTTTTCTCAACTCAAATTTAATACTCTTCCTAAAACTCCTGAAAAAATTAAACCACAACAGTTTCCTAGTCTTAAACTGAGGCGATCGCGAGAAAATATAACTGATATATATCAATACTATGAACTTTCAGAAAAAGAGCAGTTAATTGGCAGAGATCCAAAAAGTTTTATACCTATAAATTCCAAACATTATCGAGGGGTTTCCTGGAATCATGCGATTATTAAAGCTGTTTTAGGTGAAGGCAATCTAGTTCAATGGGAAATATGGGATCTTAAGAGTACTAATGGTACTTTTATTAATGGAAAGCGAATAAAAAAGTGTCAAAGACTGCAACTAAAAGACAAAATTACTTTAGGTTCTTCCAAACCCAGTCGCGCTATTGCAGAACTGATCTTTGACTTTCATAACGATCCTTCAGAACCGAACAGCGATTACTGGGAAATTATTGATTGCGATCTGCTCTTATTGGCGATCGATACTCGACAGAATCTTTCTACACAAGAACAAGAGTTTATTAAAAATATTGATAGTACTTCCATCTCTAGACAATTTTTGGTTGCCGATCTTCCAGATCCTCAAACAGAGGAAATAAATGTAAAAAATGCAGAAGCTAATTTAGCTCAATTAGAAAACTGGCTGAAAAATGAAGCTACAAATTCTAGTTTTGAATTAGTTCCTTTATTTCTTAAACCTTATTACGATCGAAACCAGAATAAAGAAATCGAATCTTGCTTTCAAAAAAAACAAGAGCATTTTTTTAAGTCTTTAGATAATTTAATTAAAGGTCAGCCAGAAAATTTATTAGCTAATCGCCTTACTGTTAAGCTTATCCAAATTTTAGAACCTGTAGAACCTATTTTAGAGCGTCACCAAAAAGCACTTTCAGAAAAAATCGATCGAGAAAAACAAAAATTAGAAGAACTAACCAATATTGAATTAAAAGGAGCTGTCAAACAAGCTATTAATCAAATTAATGAAGATAAGGATAAGTTTTTTAAGCAGGTTAAACTAGAGCTAGCTCAAGCAAAAGGCGGTTTGTTAGATAATTATAGTAAGTATAGTATTATTTATAAAATACAAGAATTAGTCGAAAGTTTGAAACTCAAAATTTTAATCAAAAATGGACAAAAATATATTCGTTTGAGCGATGAAGCGAATATTGAATCTCAAGATATTAATAAGATTTTAATTGTTTTTTGTACTTCTTATTTAAAAGAATGGATAAAAGAAGAATGGAAAAAAATCTGTGAGGTTTATAATAATGGTGGATTAAATGCTTTGCTACAGAGGGCTTACGCAGCGGTCGATCTTATTCCTTCTCTACTACAAGAATCACCTTTTGCCAGTCCTCAATCTATAAATATGCATAATATTTTTTTAATTTCATTTGCTGGAATTAGCTGCGAACTACCCCACAAACAAATATCGTTGGGAAGTTACATAATGAAGCAACTAAGAAGCCAAATGATGCAAATTATGATGATGCTGACCCTTGGGCTTTCTCTTATTGGTGTTTCAGCTAATAAAAATCAGCTTATGAAAGATCTTTCTAGTATTTTTAATCAACAACCTTGGATATTTGGATTGGTAGTTTCTGTAGTTACCGTGTTGCTAGTTAATAGTTACAGAAAAGAGAACGACAATAAAATTGAAGAAGTAGAACAAAAATTAAAAAAAGATGTAGCAAATTATTATCAGTCTTTTACGAAAAATTTGCTTGAAAAGATAATTCAAGATTTAAATTTAGCTTTAGAAGTAGAAGATAATAAAATCAATAATTCTCTAAAGCTGGTAAGCGATATGTATAATAATTATATTTTAGAATTAGAAAAGCAACAAACAGAAATCAAGAAGAATCTTGAAGAATATAAAAATCAACAAAGAAATTTAGAAAAAGATCTGTCTGAGTTCAACAAACTTAAACGTTTATAATAACTTTAAAAACTGAAACATAAATGAATTTATAAAAACTCGCTTAAAATTGTACTCTTACAATTTTATATATGCATTTTTGTAGATTTTGCTTTAGTTTTACTCAAAAGTTATTTGATTATGTATGTATATATATAGAACTTGAAATAAAATTTTTGAAAAAAATAAGCTGATTTTTGAATTAACTTTTATTGTTAATTGTTGTTTTATTATACATTTAGTAAATTTTATGGCAAAATTTCTTTATTCTAAAAATAACAACTTAAGTTTAAAGTGTAATTATGCAAGGACAACTATTACGTTCTCGCTATCGCATTCTCCAATATTTAGCAAAAGGAGGATTCGGTAAAACCTACCTTGCAGAGGATATACTACTTCCAGGAGATAATAGATGTGTTGTCAAACAACTATATCCGGCTGTTGATAGTCCTAAGATTTTAGAGATAGCAAGACGTTTATTTAAAAAAGAAGCCGAAGCATTGAGAAAATTAGGAAATTACGACCAGATTCCTCAACTTCTCGCTTATTTTGAAGAAAAACAGAAATTTTATCTAGTACAGCAATATATTGACGGTCATACTCTCAAGAAAGAACTAGTTCCAGGTCAAACTTGGACTGAAGCAAAAGTCATCGAATTTTGTCAAGATTGTTTGCAAATTTTAGATTTTATTCACACTCAAGGGATAATTCATCGTGATGTCAAGCCAGATAACCTTATTCGTCGTCGGCAAGATAACAAGCTAGTGTTAGTAGATTTTGGCACGGTTAAAGAGGTTATTTCAGCTCAAACTCAAATGATTCCTTCTACAGTAGCGGTGGGAACGAAAGGCTATATGCCCACGGAACAAGCAATGGGCAAACCGCGTATCAATAGCGATATTTATGCTTTGGGCATTATTTGCATTCAAGCTTTAACGGGAGTTCACCCCATAAAATTTCAAGAGGATGAAAACGGCGATATTCTCTGGCAATCTCAAGCAAATGTTAGCCCTCAACTAGCTGCGATTTTATCGAAGATGGTACGCTATCATTTCAAAGATCGCTATCAGTCAGCCACAGAAGTTTTAAGAGAACTTAATTGTCTCGGCAGTAATCCTTCTGTTGTTCCAATTAGCCGAGGAGTTACCCAAACAGTTCAATATACTCCTACAACCCAGCTCAATTCTTCTGAGTTTAAACATTCTGCTTTTGCTTCAACTAGGAACCAATCTAAGCCAGCTAACCTTTCCAGTATTAATAATTCATCTAACGCTCAATCATCTCCACCTCTTCCTAACACCACGGCACAATCTTTAACAAGTAAAACTTCAAGTTCTTTAGAAGATTCCCAAGCTTTGGAGAAAACTTCCAGGAATGTCCCCTTGACTGATACTCAGTCAAAATCTGTTAGTCAACAAAATTCTACTCCACCTTCAAAAAGCGATCGCTCTCAGTCTTCAAAAAACTCTCAAATTAATTTTTTTTCCAAGTTATCTAACTTTATTAAATCTTCTACAGTAGCTACTGTAGGAGTAGCAGTCATTATCGGAGCAATGGCAACAGGAGGAATGTATCTGTTTAAACAACAGACAGAAAAAGAAGTTGAAAAAATACTTAGTGAACTCAATAATTTATACGCAAAACAAAAATACCAAGAGTGTTACGACCAAGCGGAAAATAAAAAAACTCAAGAAGCAGGAGTTTCTGACCAAATAATACAAGAATGGATTAATAAATGTGGTCTGGGTGTCGCTCAAAGAAAAGCTGAGATTTATGACTATGCCTTAGCGATCGAAATAGCTAAGAAACTAAATAATGTTACTAATTCCCAGGAAATTAAGCAGCATATTGATGATTGGTCTAACAAAATTTTGGAAATAGCGACTGCAACTTATGAGGAAAAGGGCAATTTGGAAGAGGCAGTGCAGATGATCTTAACCACAATTCCAGAAGATAGTGCAGTCAGAAAAAAAGCATTAGACCTCAAACAAACATGGGAAATAGAAAATGAAACTAACAAAAAGCTAATTTCTACTGCTAACAAAGCACTGGAAGAAAAAAGATGGCAAGAAGCCAAAAGTGAAGCAGAAAAAGTAAGTGGTTCTGATTATTGGAAGCAGCAAGCAAAAGCAGTTATTGACGAGGCAGAAAAAGCTATTGAGTCTAGTATTTTACCTAAGTCACAGCCAACTACTCCTATTCCTAATTCCTCCAACCAAAACAGAGCCTCTACTTCTCATCAAAACTCCAATCAAACAAATTCTAGTAGAGTAGTTACTCCTATTCCTAAGCAGCCTGACATCACCCCATCTGAGCAGCTCAAACCACAATCCGGTATTATGCCACTGGATAAATTTGTAGACCCCTCACCAAATAATACGCCTGGAGAAGACTCAGATTGGGCACTTTAAGTCTTTAAGTAGAGTGTATGAAGGTTGTTCATTGGCTCATAGGAGCGATCGCTATTGTTGAAAGAAAACTTAACGTCTATCTTCGATTACATAAACATCAGGACGACTATAACCCGTTTGATTGGGTTTGTGCACCGAGACGGAAAGGAATTGAATGCGAAACTTTCGTGCTATCATTCGGCGGTAAGCATCGACGCAAGCTGTATCTACGCCAGCCACAAGAGAAGACATTCCCAGGATTATGGTCAAGGTTTCGCACTCATCGATTAACTGCTCAAATGCTTCGGCTGATTTGGCTGCTCCCAACTTAACATAACAGTTTCCCTTGGCTGCTTCTGACCCTGCCCCATAGTGACAAATGGCAAACCCGATTAATCCTGTATCATCCCAGACAAATAAAGTATCTCCAAGGGAGCGTTGTTGTACGAGGAGAATTTCTCTCCGCCAATCCAATCCCTCATAAATCTTGTCTGTTAACTGATAGGAAGCATTTAAACTCACTGCTTGTTGCTCGGGGGAGAGTTGAGAATACCGCTTGGCTTTTAGGGTTTGTGATTGAGTACTGGAGATAGCTTTACTACATAAAGCAATTAAAAATCGGGGGTATGCACCAAATTTTCCGTAAAGGTAGATATGTTTGGGGCTGTTAGCATGGGTACAGAAGACAATCTGTTGACTTCCCCATTCATCGAACTTTTTCCATGAGGCACTCATCAATTGAGAACCAATACCCCGATCCCAATAATCAGGGTGGGTAACAATGGGACCAAACCCCGCACAACTACCCTAATTAGCTACCATACAGTAACCAACGAGTTTTCCGTCTGCTTTGGCAGCAAAGGCGGATAAGGGATCTCGATACCAACGAGACGTATATTCTGCTCCATTACCAAAGTCCATCGGCTCCAAAAGTCCCAAAAAAGTGCCGAAGGAAAGTCGCAAGAGTTTTTCTGCTTCTAGTAGCTCGCTTTCTTGCAGTAAACTAATTTCCACAGAATTCATGATTTTCCTCAATTTTCTGGCTTTTTAGCGAATTTTAAAATAGAGAGACTCTTAAAGATAACTCTGAAAGCTATTTGAGATTTTGAATTTTTGTAACAAAAGTTGTTAAGCTCTATTTCAACTTTTGCTTAACTTACCCGATCGCGGTTTTAGGAGGCAAGAGTCCATGGTAGGATGCGATTCGTAGCATCAGAAGAGATTGAGGAGAAGAACCTTGGCATTAAGGGTTGCAGTTGTTGGCTCGGGTCCGGCTGGTTCGTCTGCCGCCGAGGTATTGGCAAAAGCTGGTATTGAAACCTATTTATTCGAGCGCAAATTAGATAATGCTAAGCCCTGCGGAGGGGCAATTCCTTTGTGTATGGTCAGCGAATTTGACCTACCGCCAGAAATTATAGACCGGCGAGTCAGAAACATGAAAATGATCTCGCCATCTAATATTGAGGTTGATATCAACTTAGAAAAACAAGACGAATATATCGGCATGTGCCGTCGGGAAGTTCTCGATGGATTTATGCGCAATCGTGCAGCTAAATTGGGTGCGAACCTGATTAACGGTACAGTTTATCAATTAGATATACCAAGTAACGATAAAGAACCCTATACCATTCACTATGCGGAGCACTCCAATGGCGATGCTAAAGGGATAATGAAAACCCTCAAAGCAGATGTAGTTATTGGTGCTGATGGTGCTAACTCCCGCATCGCTAAAGCCATTGATGCGGGAGATTACAATTACGCGATCGCTTTCCAAGAACGCATCCGCCTGCCAGAACATAAAATGGCATACTACGAAAACCTGGCAGAAATGTACGTTGGTAAAGACGTTTCCCCGGACTTTTATGCTTGGGTATTCCCTAAATACGATCACGTAGCGGTGGGTACCGGGACAATGAAAGTCAACAAAGCCATGATTAAAGACCTGCAAGCAGGAATTCGCACTCGTGCTGCCCGTAAACTAGAAGGGGGAGAAATTATCAAAGTAGAAGCCCACCCCATTCCCGAACATCCCAGACCCCGCCGTGTTGTCGGTCGCGTAGCTTTAGTAGGGGATGCGGCAGGAACTGTAACTAAATCTTCTGGTGAGGGTATTTATTTTGCTGCTAAGTCCGCGCGGATGTGTGCAGAAGCTATTGTTGAGGCTTCCAACAATGGACAGCGCATTCCTACCGAAGCAGATCTCAAAGTTTATCTAAAACGTTGGGATAAGAAATACGGTATGACCTATCTAGTATTAGACCTATTACAAAGGGTATTTTATCGCACCGATGCTACCCGCGAAGCTTTCGTGGAAATGTGTGCGGACAAAGACGTGCAAAAGATGACCTTTGACAGCTATCTCTACAAAACTGTAGTACCTGCCAATCCTTTAATTCAAATGAAGATTACGGCTAAGACAATTGGCAGTTTACTGCGAGGTAATGCCTTAGCACCATAGTGTTGCTACGCAGAAGTCGAAGGTACTCCTAGCCCGACACTTTCAAGGGTGCGGCGCGGGAATGTACTTCCAGCGCTTGAATCGCCCGTCCTGCCGTCAAACGGCAGGCGGGGTAGATGAAGGGGCGAACTCGGTTCGCCCCAAAATCCCTTGAAAAGACGCTCATTAGAATCCGAAGCATAATCGTCTTGGCAAGCGCAAAGCTTTTCCCATGGACGTACAGCATTTCTGTGTTGATGTACATAAGGCAATTGGGACTTAAACTGAAAACCAGAATATGACCTCGTCGCTGGCTTAAAAAACTCGTTTCAAAATGACTATTTCCTTCGGAAGGCGATCGCCCTTTGTGTCCAATAATTTTCCGGAACATCTTGAAAAATACTAGCACTAGGAATTTCTCGCTCTTGTTGACTATCGAAAGCTTTGCGAAAAGATAGCAGCAAACTCATCCCGCTCGCTTGTGGAAGAGACCTCGCCGTGAAACGACGAGGCTTCCTTCCACTTCGTGAACTTTTGATGCACTCTTGTTCGAGATTCAATAAGTATTGAACAAAACTAAAATTAATGTTTCTCTCTGTTGAGTCTACCTTCAGTATTTATTTCTAATTCCTCCCTTCGTACTTCCCCTGAAGCTTCAACTGTATCTCGAACAACTTCTTTTTTGACGTCTACTTCTTCTCGTACTACTGTTTGTTTGTCAATGTCAGCAGTTTCTTCATAAACTTCCATGCGAGCAACTTCATCTTTATCTTTGTCGAAGTCAACTCGATCGCGATTAACAACTTTACCCGCATCTTCAGGGGTATTGCGCTCAATCACAACTCGTTCTTTTTCTACGGGAACTGAAGCATGGGCAGTAGAAGTTTCTACTCGCTTGCCAATGGAGACATCTCCAGTCTTACGACGGCTTTTACTCGCTATTAACCGTTCTTCGTACAGTTTGAACTTTTGATGATCCATTTCGTTCAATTGATATAGATCGGGATCTCGTTCGTAGTCATAAGAGTAGGTTTCTCGTTTAGGAGTAGTCGGTTGAGATGGAGTAGCCACTGGAGGTTGCACTGCAGGAGTAGAAGATACGGGAGGTTCCACCGCTCTATAGCTCGAAATAGCTTCAGCTCCCAATGCTTCTACTGGTGGCGAATCTTCTACTGTTGCTGAGGTTTCTATGGGTGGTGAATCTTCTACTATAGGAGCTCGAGCGGTGCGATCTCTTTCGTCGGTATAAGTTTTAATGGGTTGAGATGGAGATGGTTGGGGAGGAGTAACCACTGGAGGTTGCACCGCAGGAGTAGAAGATACGGAAGGTCGTACGGCTCTAGGTCTCGAAATAGCTTCAACTCCCAACGCTTCTACTGGTGGTGAATCTTCTACTGTTGCCGAGGTTTCCACTGGCAAAGAGTCTTCTACTGCTGCTGAGGTTTCGACAGCGGAAGCGCGATAGATAGATCTGACTTGCTCTTCGTAATCATAGTCCACTCCTCTACTGTCGTTATAATGAGGCATGTTTTCTACTTGCTCTTTGCGATCGATACCTACTGCATAAAAGCGCTCGCTTTCTCGATCCATGCGACAGCGAGCGACGGGAAGTGAAATTTTTTTGCCCGATATCCAAAAGTCAGTATCAACAACAAAATAGCGAAAATGTCCGGTTTCGTCTACGAGAACATCGTCAATGCTACCAATTTTTTCATTGGTACTATGGCTATAAACATCTATTCCTTTAAAATCTCTATTCTCAAAAGCTTCTTCCCGATAATTAGGATTAAAGTCTTGAATTCTATAAAGAGGCATTTTTCTAGTTCCTATTCTTTGTTGAGCTTTTTCCTTTAATTTTATTTTTCTTGAGTTATCTATCTTCCCTCTGGAGATTGATTATTAATTGACAACAAGCTCAAAATATCAAAAGCAATTTTATTTATTTGGAAATAATTATTTATTTAATAGGAAATTTCATTAAAAACAGCTCATATTTAGTAGTTTTTTTTACAAAAATAAACATGAGCAATTAAGTCTTTCTATCTTTGGATAGAGAAATAAAAAAATAAGTTTTTATATGATGCTTAATTAATAATTAAAAAAATGCCAAGAATTAGTCTTATTTGTAAATAAGAGGAAAGAAAAACAATGTCTTATGCAGAACCATATGGCGATCGTGTTGTCGAACCTGGCGTTACTCAGACAGTAGTTAATTATCACGATCGCGTTAGATGGGGTCCGATTGTTGCCGGGATTGTGGTTGCTATTGCCACCCAGTTGGTTTTAAGTACCTTGGGGGTTGCTATTGGATTAACCACTGGTGCACCAGTCCAAGACGTTGGTGTTGGTGTGGGGATTTGGTCGATTATCAGTCTGTTGATTGCTCTGTTTTTGGGTTCTTGGGTTACAACTAGTACCTGCGGTCCGATGAATAATAAAACTGCTCTGTTGCATGGTTTAATCCTTTGGGCGACAACATTAGCACTCAGTGCATGGTTAGTTGCCACTGGAGTTACGGGAGCTTTTGGCATAGCCGCTGGCAATGCAGCAGAAATCTTAAATCAAATTCAACAACCAGGAGCAGGTACTACACCCGATCGAACTCTTACCGAGCAAGAAGCTCGTGCTTTGGCTGACATTGGTGCTAGAACGGCTTGGTCGTTTTTAGTGGGTTCTCTCCTTGGTTTAGCTGCTGCTCTTATCGGAGCTTCTGTTGGAGCGAGAAAATCTAGAGCTGGTCGTAATGTAGATGTACCTCCCAGACAACCAGACAATCGACCAGAAATGGGAAGATAAAAAAGTAAACTAGATACTATTAACTATAAATTATTCGCTTGGCTATTACTGATAGTAGCCAAGCTATTTTTTTGAGGTAGCACGTAAATTAATCCAGAAATTAAAGTCAAAATTACGCATAGCCAAAAAGCTATTAGGGAAGGAATCGTCCAAGCATCAGATAAGGGCGCAATTAACAAGGAAATGGCAACTATTTGACTGACAGTTTTCAGTTTGCCCCAAATATTTGCCCCTCGAACGCTAGTACCGCCAGCTAAATTGGGATTTACTCGCCATCCAGCGATCGCCAGTTCCCTAGCTAAAATTAAAAACACTCCCCAGGCGGCTACTTGCTGCAACTGAACTAAAGCTAACAAAGGTGCCAATACTAATAACTTATCTACTAAAGGATCGAGAAATTTACCTAGCTCCGTTACCTGGTTTAGTTTACGAGCTATGTAGCCATCGAGCCAATCCGTTCCCGCCGCAATCAAAAAAATCTCCACACAAAGCCAACGATTTTCTTGGGTGGGGTTGTTGAGTAAGTAAAGAATAAAAGGTAATCCTAGCAAACGAGACAGAGTAATCCAAGTAGGCAAATTCATTCAAATACTCAGCATTTAGAACTTATTCTAAGCTGATGCGCAGTTAATTTGTCTAATACTAAACTCGAAAATTCTTGACGGACAGCTTATAGTTTTGAGTAAACCTCAAAACCCCTGTCCTCCTTTAACAGAATTTCCCAATTTTGAATGAGCGAATTTTGAATTGCTTAATATGCTCCTTTGCGAGCTAGGACTATACCAATAGTTTTTAAAATCAAATAAAGATCGTAAAAATGAGACCATCGGAGTTGATAGTCTAAGTCCAAACGGACTATATCTTCAAAATCAATGACTGCAGAGCGTCCTTTAACTTGCCATTCTCCGGTCATTCCTGGTTTAACTAACAGACGCTGATAATGATGTTGTTCATATCTTGCTACTTCGTCGGGTGTTGGAGGACGAGTTCCCACTAAGCTCATTTCTCCCATAAGGACATTCCAAAATTGAGGAAATTCATCCAAGCTAGTACGACGTAAAAAACGGCCCACACGGGTAACGCGAGGATCGTTTTTATTTTTAAAAATATAACCTTGGGCTTGATTTTTAACTAAATGTTTTTTTTGGTCTGCTCCAACAACCATAGAACGAAATTTCCAGATGCGAAAGGGCTTACCGTTAAGACCACAGCGAATCTGACTATAGAAAACAGGACCGGGATTGTCCAACTGCATGGCAATGACAATAGGAATTGTAATTAAAGCAGTAATAACCAGTCCTACTAAAGCTCCGATAATATCGAGCAAACGCTTGGTTTTACTTAAAACAGAAGGATGCACATTTAGTTGAATATAGTTTGCGGGTATTTGAGCGGCAGCTGCCTGTGAATTTGCGGAAAAAAACATATACTTGTTGTTTTCTTAGTTGGGTTTGCTCACTGTTTCTAGAACAAGTATTTAATATGAGTAATTTTACGCAACTTTAGGACTAATACTGGCGATCGAGAGCAGACTTCATTGAATCTTTAATTTTTGACGTGCATTTTTAAAAGTTTTTTGTAGAATCAAGAAATCCTCAACTTTATATTCGTTGTCGATTTGACAAGATTAAATTTTTAATCAATTGCTAAAGCTAATAGTTGAAATTGAGGGAATGAAGATTACATAAAGAGTTTGACTATCTTTTAGTTCTTTTAGCTACTAAATTTAAGTTTTTTCACTCAGACTATGTTAGTAGCCTCTCGGAATCTGGCTGTAAGAATTGAATCATATTATTAATTTATAGGTCAATTGCTGTAATTGCCTTCATGACAAAAGCGATCGCATATACTTAGATATTTATCCTGACGGGATTTTGCTTGAGTGAATGATACAAAGGAAATATGAAATTTTTATCTATTAAAATTTGCTTACCTTATGGAAGATCGATATAACTACTTAGAACAGAATGCTGACATCGAACAATTAATTGAATCAGTTCCTTTTCTGAGCGATTTACCTGCTGAAAGTCTCCAAAAGTTAACAGGTCATTTTGTCACTCTCGCTCATCCTGCCAATCAAATTATTCTTTTGGAAAATGACTGGGGAGGTTCGGTTTACTTCATCATTGAAGGGTGGGTCAAGATTCGTACTTATAACCTGGAAGGTAAAGAAGTGACCCTAAATATTATCGGTCAGGGAGAAATTTTTGGTGAAATGGCAGCGTTGGATAAAATGCCTCGTTCGACAGATGCGATTACTTTAACTTCCACTGTTATTGGTAGGATACCTTCCCAGGATTTTGTCGAGCTAATTACTACTGAGCCTTTAGCTGGAGTTCGCCTGGCTCAACTAATGGCCAAACGCCTGCGTCAGGTAAACCGCAGACTTCAATTACGAGAAGCTAGCAGTACTTCCCGCGTAGCAGATGCGATCTTATTTCTGGTAGAAGGTCAGGGCAAAAAAGGAGTTAGAGGAACACAAATTCCTAATTTACCTCATCGAGAAATCAGCAGTTTGAGTGGATTAGCTCGAGAAACCGTGACGCGAGTGCTGACTAAGTTAGAAAAGAGAGGATTAATCAGACGAGATGCAGATTCGCTCCATATTCCTGATATACCAGCATTGGAGAGTATGATCGGCTAAGGAGACTTATTACTGCTGAACAATTGTTTTATGTCTATAGACAACCGAGACAATCACTTACCCTTGTCTGCTTCGGAACCATGGAGCGATGAAGACCGCAACTGGGTCGATGGAGATGATTTAGAGGTAGTCTCGCCACAGCAAAAGTTAGCAACCAAAGTGTCAGATAAACAGCTTAAAAGTTCCCCGAAAACATTAGTTGTTGTCGAAACTGCTTTTCTGGCAAGTACTGCTAGTTTGATCTGGCTGATTAACTATTATTTTCCCCTCGGACCATTACTAAAAATCTTTTTTCCCATACCTATTGCTCTCATTTATTTAAGACGAGGACTTCGTGCCTCTTGGATGACAGCGTTAGTTTCCGGACTGCTGCTATCGGTATTAATGGGACCTACTCGCAGCATTGTTTTTTTGATGCCTTATGGTCTGATGGGAGTTCAATTGGGAGCTTGTTGGCGACGGGGTGTCAATTGGCTATTTTCCATTTCTATCGGAGCTATAATTGGTGCTCTGGGTTTGTTTTTCCGCTTTTGGCTGTTTTCTATTTTGCTAGGAGAAGACTTGTGGATTTATGTGATTACCCAAATTACACAACTGACAGATTGGCTTTTTCTCAGGTTGGGTTTGTTGGCTCAACCTAGCTTTTGGCTGATTGAGATACTGGCAGTGGTAATGATTTTAATTAATAACTTAGTTTATTTGTTCGCCGTTCATTTGATTGCTTTGATGCTTTTGGAACGTCTGGGTAATCCAATTTCGCGTCCTCCCCAGTGGGTACAAACTTTATTGGATTACTAATGTTCTTGCTAGTGTAAATGAATAATGATTTATATCTACAGCCAATGGCAACAGGGACGGCGGTGGTTGCTGCGCTATCAAGGACGTTCTCCTAGCTTCGCTTGTATTTTAGGATTTACTGCTACTGGTTTAATTCCAGGGATTTCAGCAGCAGGGTCTACACCTAAAGCAAGGGAATATACGGCGATCGCCGATGCTGAATTTTTGCTCGAAGGTCCTAAAGCAACACCGCAATACCCCCTGCCACTGCTGCAAGATGGTGTATCTCCGGTATTTATTACCCGTGCTCTCCTCGCCGCCCTCGATCTTCCCGTTTATCTATTTAATGCCGGTTTACCCCATTCCCTTTCGGTACCGGCGATCGAGCTGGGGGGAATTGGGGCTAGATGCCTTACTTCTGGGGAAGCAATGCCTTTATCTAAGGTGCAATATTTATTTCAACAAGGTTGGCAGTGGGGAGAAAAATTAGCACAAACCACAGATTATCTAATTATTGGGGAATGTGTAGTCGGCGGAACTACTACTGCTTTAGCGTTACTCGCTGGTTTGGGGATAGAAGCGGCGGGCAAGGTTAATAGCAGTCATCCCCGGTGTAATCATCGTCAGAAGTGGGCGGTAGTCCAAGTAGGATTAGAACGAGCAGGTTTATTGCCTGTTTCTCAAAAGGTTAACCCTTTAGCTGTTGTAGCAGCGGTGGGAGATCCGATGCAAGTTGTAGCGGCAGGAATGGCAATAGCTGCCAGTCGGTTTACGGGCGTAATGTTGGCTGGCGGAACGCAAATGTTAGCTGTTTACGCCCTAATTGAAGCAATTACCAATTATTTTTCCGTACGAACCGAACTGGAACAAATTGTTGTCGGTACAACTCGTTGGGTAGCAGAAGATCCGACTGGAGATACAGTAGGGTTGGCTCAAGCTCTTGTTGGTGGAGTCCCCCTCTTGGCAACAGGGTTAAGTTTTGCCACTTCCCGCTATCCTAGTTTACGCGCTTACGAACAAGGATACGTTAAAGAAGGAGTGGGTGCTGGAGGATGCGCGATCGCTGCTCATCTTATGCAAGGTTGGACTCTCACTCAATTACTTACTCTCATCGAAAGACTCTTAGCTAATTATCGTCGTTTAAGATTGAATTCGACGAGCGAGTAATTGTTCTTCCAAGGCTGCAATCCGATTGTATGCAGCAGTAAGTTGGGCTGTTAACCTACGGATTTGAATGTCTGGAGCTAATTCCTGCTCTTTACCGGAGACGGGATTATTCTTGCTACTATTATCATCTACTAAGATATCTTTGTGCACGATCGAGCAATCATTTTCCTCATAGCTAGAGGAAGATTGAGAGAGAATCGATGATATAGAAGACAATGAATTAGTATTTGCGTTTGATGGCTGCCGACTTTCTTCTGTGAGAGCGTTAACTTGACAGCTAATTCGCTCGACTAGTCTGTATAGTTGTTCGACTTTTTGATTTAATTCGCTAATTTGTATCTGGAGTGTATCCATCGCATTACCCTATTTTTTGGAAGTCTTTTTTTATGCTAGAAGCTACTTAGAGAAAAACCTTAACTATTCCTGATTCATTTAATAATTGCTGTAAATTAATTCACTTTCTCAAACACAATTTTCAAAGTAGAGATGAAAAATTCAAAAGCAAAAATAAAGTTAGCTAATTTATATACATAAAATTTATCAACATGGATTATCGAGCAAAATTTTAGTTGTCGAGTCTTGGATAGAGGTAAGCTGATGTCCATTTAAACTGCATGTTATTCAATTAGAAAACAAATCGTCAAACCTTTGCCGTGTCCCCGCGTCTGGAGCGTCCCCGTGTCAGTCATAATCAGTAAATTAAATGAGTAAGGGCTTATTTATGGTCAGTCGTCGTTCTTTTTTAATCAGTGCCGTAACGATAGCTACAGCGCAATTAATTTTTGGCTGTAGCGAGCCGCAGGAAACACTAAAAGTATTACTTTTAGAAGGTTCAATTCCACCACAATTATTAAGAGATTTTCGGAGAACCTTAAATTCTGGAACAAAACTTAATTTTCAACCAGAAACTCAATTAAAACAAATATTCAATTTACTGCAAAATTGGCAAAAGCAAGCCGAAAACGATCCGATTCAAGAAAAGTGGTTAACTCAATTATCAGGTGGGAACTCGGGAGGGATTGCTAATTTGATGACCCTAGGAGATTATTGGTTAGCAACAGCAATTCAACAACAGTTAATTCAACCGCTAGATCTAACCAAGCTAGATGCATGGTCGAGGCTACCTTTGCGCTGGCAACGATTAGTCAAGCGTAATCGTCAGGGAGAATTGGACGAAAACGGACTTGTTTGGGGCGCACCCTATCGTTGGGGTAGTACTATCATTGTTTACCGTCGCGATCGCTTTAGGGATTTAGGTTGGATGCCTACAGATTGGAGCGATCTCTGGCGAGAAGAATTGCGCGATCGCATTTCTTTGTTAGATCAACCAAGAGAAGTAATTGGTCTGACTCTAAAAAAACTCGGTTACTCATACAATACTAGCGATCTAGCGGAAGTACCCAATCTGAAAAATGAGTTACTAGCACTACAACAGCAGGTTAAATTTTACAGTTCCGATAATTATCTTCAGCCATTACTTATCGGCGATACTTGGTTAGCTGTTGGTTGGTCTACGGATATTTTACCCGCCACTAAACACTATTCCAATCTTAAAGCAGTCGTACCTCAATCGGGAACTTCTCTTTGGGCAGATTTGTGGGTTCAACCGCGATTGGTAATGGCAGCAACTTTTGACAACGACAACGTTGTCGATAATTCCTCATCTTTAGCTAAGCAATGGATTAATTTTTGTTGGCAACCGAGAGCAGCCAATCAAATATCATTGTTTACCAATGGTACTTCACCTATCTTAGTGTCGATGAATCGGTCAGAATATGTCAGAGATCTGCAAAATAATGTTTTTCTCGAATCTATGCTGCAAAATCTAGACAAAAGTGAATTTCTCTTTCCCCTTCCTCCCCAAACTTGGCAACAATATCAATCTCTGTGGGAAGAAATGCGCCACTATCTAACAAGTAATCAGGAGTAGGGGCGGTTTGAAACCGCCCCTACAGGGATCGGATGAAATTTAACTATTTGGGGATCAAAATAATGCTTTTTCTGGTGACTATGATTATAGCACTGGGAATTTTCAGTAACATGGCAGCACTATCTGTGCCCTTAATAAGTGGAAATAAAATAGATATTACTGAGGCGATCGACTTTCACGTTCATTCCGCACCAGATATCACTCCTCGCAGCGTCGATGACTTTCAATTAGCAAAAATGGCAGCAGATGCCGGAATGAAAGCAGTGGTGTTAAAAAACCACGTTACTCTGACGAGCGATCGCGCTTTACTCGCTAATACAATTGTCCCCGGTATTGAACTATTTGGTGGAATTGTCCTCAATTATCCTGTTGGCGGACTAAATCCCCGTGCTGTCGAGATAATGTATCGGTTGGGTAAAGGCAAAGGTAAAGTAGTTTGGTTACCTACCGTTGATGCCGATTACCACCATCAAGTTTTTCATGTACCAGGGAAAGGAATTAGAGTGGCAAAAGAGGGTAATTTGTTACCAGAAGTAGAGGAAATTCTGCAACTAATTGCTAAACATAATTTGGTTTTAGGAACGGGTCATCTTTCTCCCGAAGAGATTGAATTGGTGGTCGATAAAGCCAAAACATTGGGGATAGACAATATCCTGATTACCCATGCCATGGCAGATGTACCGGGTTTATCTCTAGCACAAATGAAAAAACTTGCCTCTCTAGGTGCTTTTTTAGAACTAACCTATGTTAATGATTTAATGGGTTCCCATTCGGCTATCAAAGCCCATCAAAATTGGCATCGAGTTTCTCTCAAACAAATGGCACGAGCAATTAAAATTATTGGTGCCCAACATTTTGTACTCAGTACCGATTTAGGTCGCAGTTTAGATCCTTTACCTGCTGATGGCTATCTACAATTTGTACGGGGATTAATAGATGAAGGTATTTCTCAGACAGAAATTGACATGATGAGCAAACAAAATCCAGCACAATTGTTAGGTCTCAATTAATCTCACGTTAAATAGCTTGCCTGTTGCCAAGCCACGTTTCCAAATGAATCGATCTTTATAGCTCATAAGTAAGCAGTTTGAAGATATAGATAATATTTTTTCCTTCTTCCTCTTCCTTCTTCCGTAAACTTTACCCAGAAATATCAGTAGAATAACTGGTACTAAAAGACTGCATTTTCAATAAAATTTTTGGTTTGAGCTTTTCTAGCTCCTGTTTGAGAAGTTGCCTAGTAACTTGCGGTTTACCACCGCTAGGTATCAGCTGCGCCATATCAGCCCACTGCCTCAGCATCGTACAATTTTGTGGATTAATGGTAGAACTCATCACATTTTGACACCGCTTCGACCGCTCAAGGGCAAAGAATAAGATACGATAAGATCCCAATTGTTCAAGAGTACGGATAATCTGTTGTCCTTTCTGGGTCTTCAAGTCTAGGTAACAAGGTAGCCAACGAGGTTCATAGTGTAAACGATAGAGTAAAGTAATCCACAGCAACATGGGATGGGGATGGCTCATAAACAGAAATTGATTGCAGCGTCTGCTAGAGAGGCGATTGAGGATATCTTGATGGTCTAGCATGACTAGCAATGCGGGGATTTCTCCCAACGGTGTAGAGATTAGTTCGGGAAAAACAATTTTTTGGATGGGTTTGTCTTCAGGCCAAGTAGCTTGTAGACAAATTTCGGTAAGAGAAGGAACCGCTTCGAGAGTGACATTTTCTTGTTCGACACGAGGCTTATGATATTCTACTTTAGGTTCGACTTTTTCTATTTGAACGAGTTCGAGATTAAGTTGTTGCAGTTTAGACTGTTGTTGCAAAGCTTCTAAAACTTTGACAATTTCCCCGACACTTTGCGGTCGCTCTTCTTTAGCTTTAGCTAAACAACCCATCACCAGATTTTGAATTGCTGAAGGTAAATTAAGGCTAGAATTAAAAGGTTCGGGCTGAAAGTTATGATGAGCTTGATACCAACCACCGAAAGAAGAATTTTGGGGCAGTAGGGGCATATCTGTAGTGAGCATTTCGTACATCATCACTCCCAAACTGTAAATATCGGAACGACGATCGAGTTCTTTGCCCTCCATTTGTTCTGGCGAGCAATATGCCAGAGTTCCCATAAAAGATTGAGTTTGGGCAACATCTGACTGAACTAGCTTGGCAATACCAAAATCCAAAATTTTAGCTACTTCTCCCAAAGTAGGATCTTCCAGGATAAGGATATTGCTAGGTTTGATATCTCGATGGACGATCTGACACAGTTCCCCATTTAATAGTATCCCCTGATGGGCAGATTCCAAACCCAGACAAATATGACGAGTCAAGTTCAAAAAACGGGATAGGGATAAAGGTTGATGGCGGATAAGCTCGCTGAGATTTTCCCCAGAGAGAAATTCCATGACGTAAAAAGGAATGTTATGTTCGTCTACGCCATAGTCTCGTACTCTGACTACATGAATGCTTTTTTCCCCTAACAGCGCAGAAATCATCGCTTCTCGTTCAAAGCGATCGCGCATATTATGATTTAATAGCGTCTGAGCTAAAAACTTGATCGCCACCGTTACGCCCCCCAGAAGAGTATCTCGTGCCCGATACACTCGACCCATGGCTCCCTCACCAATCAATTCGGCGATTTGGTAGCGGTTAGCAAGTAAACGACCGTAGTTAGGATCTCTTGTCATAATCCTGCTCGAGATTTAAATTTGACGCTTGAGAGTAGCTTCCATTGTGTTCCCCAGATGATGTCCCGCCAGAATTGCGCTAGATAAATGGTAAGTATTTTCATTTAGGCGATAGTAATGGTCAAACCCAGTATGCCTTCGCGTTGCACCGACAACCCAGTAACACTGAATAATCGATTGTTGTCCGATCCAACCCTCTCCTTCTATATTTCCCAAAACACTGTGCTTGAGAATATAGGTATAGTATTTCTCGTTACTGTCTAAATGTCCTCGATACTTATATTGAATTTCTGGCTCGGTATTATTGTCCAAGACTAACTGAGTGCTTATCGTAAACCAGTTTTCTCCCTTCCAAACTACGGCAGTTTGCCCCCGAACTATTATTGGCTGTTCGTGGCGTTTGAGCAAATATCCCTGTATAGTCCAGTTTCCTGCCTCCAATAAAAAGCTATGAGCCACGACTTTATACCGTTTCGATTTTAAGTTTGCTTGACTACGATATATTTAGGTCATTCCAGACTGGTTTAGCTTTACCGCTAGCTATCCACTTTCTCGCACGAGCCGAGGTTGTGGGCATAAGCGGATTGCCTTCTGGGGATAAAACTGGAATTCTAATTTTCTTTGTCATTGGGTATAACCCCTAAAATAATAGTTGTGTGCCTCTTCCTACACCGCTACCAATATGTCCTTTCTTAAAGCACCTAAAATCAGTAGGTTTGGAGATAGACCAGACGGGAGAAGAATCTGGCAATCCGTAACAGGTAACGGCTCTTGTAGTAGTGCAATTCTCAGAAGCTCTGATTAAGTTCATGCTGCTCTTGTAGCGTTTGCGGTCAAGAGTCAGTTATTGACAGACATTAGAGGAAGATGAATTTCTCCCAGTAATATTGGCTGCTTCGCGCCGGTAACTCGGGGCAAATTACCAGTAATCGAGCAGGTAAACCGCCAGTAAGCCAGAACCGCAAAAGCGATCGCTTCTTTGAAATTTCCATTGACTCCTACTTCATCTGTGGTTAATACCTTTGCCGATGTTAACTCAGCTTGTAAGCGTTGTCTCAGATAAAGATTACGACTGCCGCCACCACAAAGCAGTATCTCGTCTGGCATTTGCGGTAAAAAATGGCGATAGCTATGGGCAATCGAAGCTACTGTTAGTTCGGTCAAAGTTGCCAACCAGTCGGCTGTGCTTAGTTGCTCTTTTTGGGCATCTTGCCAGCATTGAGCTAAGTATTCTTCTCCAAATAGTTCTCTCCCCGTCGATTTGGGTGGTAGCTCGCTAAAAAAATCTTGCTCCAACCACTGCCGAACCAATTTGATACAGGGAGTACCCTTAGCAGCCCAGCTACCATCTCGATCGTATGATTGACGACCATTCGATAGTTGTTGTACGGCTAAATCCAAAAGTGCATTGCCGGGACCCGTATCCCAACCGCAAATTTGTTTTTCCCAGTCTAGCTCATGATGGGCTGGTAGATAAGTGAGATTGCCAATGCCGCCGATATTTTGGATTGTCCTGTATTTGCTAGGATGAGCGAGCAAATAAGCATCAACTTTAGAAACTAGGGGTGCCCCTTGTCCTCCTGCGGCAATATCCGCTGCCCGAAAATTACTTACTGTCGGAATACCAGTTAAATTAGCGATCGCTTCTCCCCGTCCCAGTTGCAGACTATATCCGATTGGAATTGAAGAATTAATAACTGATGACTGATGACTGCTAACTGATAACTGTTTTACCGGTGGTCGATGATAAACGGTTTGACCGTGAGAACCAATTAATTCTGCTTTGGGTTTTCCTTGTCCGATGGATTTAGCCGCCAGAGCAAAATGAGTAGCGATCGCGTCATCTAATTCTGCCAACTGGGCTATCGATAAGGTTCTGCCTCCACAAACTGCTAAAATTTGTTCTTTCAACTGGACTGGATAGGGATAAGTCTCTCCTGCCAAAAGCTGCACTTTGAGATCGACATCGCGCCCGCTAATTTCTACCAAAGCAGCATCGATTCCATCGACAGAAGTACCGCTCATCAAACCAATAACTTTCATACAGAAAAAGATCTTGCTATAAAAGAATTTCCCAATTTTGACTTTTCACCGAAAGATCTTGTAGGGACGTAGCATGCTACGTCCCTACATCAAAAAGCGAACTGTCTATTCACAACATTTGAGGAGATTGCGCGATTCTTTCAATCTTCCATTCTTCCCCTTCAGAGATTTTTAATAGTAATTGGTGATACTTCATCAGGGTAGGACGATGACCGACGCTGACAAAGGTAGTTTCGGTACGTAGCAGGTGGCGATAGAGACTTTCTTCATTCTTTATGTCTAAAGCACTGGTGGCTTCGTCTAAAATGGCATATTCGGGTTTGTTGACGAGAATGCGAGCAAAAGCAAGCCTTTGTTGTTCGCCCAAGGAGAGAACTTCTGCCCAATCTTTTTCTACCGCAAAACCACCAAACCTATCGGCTAAATCGGCAAGGTTTACCTGGTGCAATACTCGCTCTAACACTTCATCATCTACTTCTAAATCGACTTGGGGATAGATGAGTTGATCTCGCAAAGTACCCAAAATCATGTAGGGTTTTTGGGGTAAAAAGAGCATATTCTTAAGAGGTGGACGGACGATCGACCCAGTACCCGAATTCCACAAACCAGCGATCGCCCTCAGCAGAGAACTCTTACCGCAACCACTCGCGCCCGTAATTAACAGTCCTTCTCCGTTTTGTAACTCTACTGAAAGATCTCGAAATAAAGTTCTTTGATAATTAGGAGTCTGCAAGGTGAGGTGTTCTACTGCTAGACGACCATTTTCTTGCATATTAATAGTGGGAAGCTGTCTACCTCTGGTAAGACTAGCCTTAGGCATGTCTAAATAATCTGCAAAAGAATCTAAACGATTAATGGAGGCAGCAAAAGCGGTTAAGTTTTGAAACTGGGCAACAATAATATTTAAAGAAGCAAATACTCGTGCGAAGGCAATTTGAGCTTCAGTAACTTTGCCTACTTCAAACTCTCCAGCAAAGACGCTTGGGGCAACAACAATTGCCGGAAGGATATAAGGAATAAATTCGTAGGTATTTTTAAATAACCCTAAATATAATTCCCGCCAAATAATTAGTAAATTAAAATTACGAAAAACCTCGCCAAAGAGGTGCTTTAGGTTATTATCTTCTTGCCGCTCCCCTTGATAAAAAGCGATCGCTTCAGAGTTTTCCCGAATTCTCACTAAACCAAAGCGAAAATTAGCTTCTTTTTTAAGTTGATCGAAATTTACTCTGACTAAGGTTTTCCCAAAGAAAATTGTTGTAATTAAAGTTCCTGCCAGAGCATAACCGACTAATAATATAACTAGAAATGAAGAAATACTCCACAAGACAAAGCTAAATGCTACTACCTGAAAAATCGAGTTCAGTAAGACTAAAAGAAAAAAGAGAGAATCTTGAGTAAAACCTCTAATATCTTCAGAAATCCGTTGGTCTGGATTATCGATATTAGTATTAAAATTGCCTAGTTCATAAAAGGCACGATTGCTAAAATAACGATTTAAAAAATTATGAGTCAACCATCTGCGCCAGTTATTTCCCAGTCTATACTGAAGATAATTAAATCCGGCAAATAGAGGTACATAGATAATCAATACGATCAAAAATCCTTGGATCGTAGTCCAAAATCGTCCTCGATCTTGAGCAGAAAGAGCAGAAATAATATTTCCCTGCTGTTGAGTTAAGAGGACGCTGAGTTGGGTGTAAGCAATTAATAAAATAAGGAGAAAACCTAATAGAGCCAGAGCACCTTTTTTTTCGGTTCCAAACCAATAAAGTTTGGCAAGTGACCAAAATCTTTTTAAAATTTTTAAGTTAAATCGATTCATATTAGTTCATTTCATTATCGGTGATATTGACAACTATTCAACTTATTGTCGGACTAGTTCCGCGTCGGAATTAATTACATATTCCAACAAACCCGCACAAGCATCCAACAATAAATCGATGACGTAGTCAAAACCTTCTTTACCCCCATAGTAAGGATCGGGAACTTCTTGAACCTTATATCGGCTAGCAAAATCACAAATTAGGTGTACTTTATCTAGATATTGTTGCTGGCGATCGAGAGCGAGAATATCCCAATAATTTTGGTTATCCATGGCTAAAATTAAGTCGAACTCTTTAAAATCAGCTAATTGTAATTGTCTGGCTCGACCTTTTAGCTTAATTCTACGTTTAGCGGCTGCTGCGCTCATGCGACGATCGGGAGGCGAACCGATATGATAGCTAGAAGTTCCAGCCGAATCGCAGACAATTTTGCTATCTAAACCAGCTTCTTCGATGAGGTGGTTCATAATATTTTCTGCAGAAGGAGAACGACAAATATTACCTAAACAAACAAATAGCAATTTGTAAGCCATAGATGATTAAGATTTTTAAAATTTTTCCACTAATAAAACTGAAGGTAGTCAGAGTAAATGTATCACAGAGTTGGCGATGGCAATGTCTTTTTTAGTTACTTTAAAAAACCCATCTCAACGCTCCCTACCAAGTCATTAGCTGTCAGTAAGAATTTCAAGGAAATCGACCCATGTTTAAATCTCGCTCTCGGGAACGCTTTATGTTTGCCACTCGTAAACCGAAACGGCAGCATAAATTTACTTTATTATGGCTCCTTGTCTCCGTTTCTCTACTTCTACTGGTACTCGAGCTGTCAACTCGCATCCTAGTTGATATTTCTGGCAACAATGAGAAATATACTGAGGGTAAAGTTGTAGCTGGGAAGACGAGTGCCTATCGACTCAAATTTGTCAATGAAAGTCAACAAACAGACCAAACTTCGGCGTCAGATGGCAGTTTAGTGGCTCAAAGGAGTGTATCTGTAGGATATCAATTGATTGGTAACCAAAAAAACGAATATTGGCAGATTAACGAGCAAGGTTTTCGCGATCGCGATCCCCTTCCTCTTGCCAAACCTAATAACGAAATTAGAATTTTTCTCTTAGGTGGTTCAACGGCTTTTGGATACGGCAATTCCAGCAACGAAGCTACCATCAGCGAACAACTAGAAGCTCGTCTCCAACAAAGAGTACAGCAGCAAAAATCTTCTCCGCAAATGTATCGAGGGGAGGCACTACCAGAAGATGAAGAACAACGCAAACTAGCCTTGGCTAAACCGCCGAAAATCAAACAGGGAGACTATCGTGTTATCAACGCCGCAGTTCCCGGTTATGCTTCGGGCAATGAACTGGCTCAACTAGCTTTACAAGTTTTACGCTATAAGCCCGATCTAGTCATCGTTTTGAACGGCTATCCGGATTTAATGCTCTCCAGTGAGAAAAAAGCCGCAGAAATTCCTCAAATCGAACAGTACCTTCAGAGCGAACCAACTCATTTTCGCTCTTACTTGAATCAATTACTTCAACCATTGCGAGACAAAAGCTATTTAGTTACAACAGTGCAAGACTGGCTGCTTGTTCCCAAAGCTGCTAGAGAAAAGAATAGTTTACTACTCGATCGAGAGCCAGCCAATTTAGCCCAATATTTACCCCAGACGGAAGAAGAATTTAAGCTGCGTTTGGGACGTTATTTACAAAACCAGAAACAAATGGCAACTCTTTCTGCCGGGGCGCGCGTTCCCCTAATTATCGCCATACAGCCCGAAATTACAGGGCGCGATCCCAGTCAACTAACTCCGACAGAAGGGACAATTACCTCTGAGTTAGGCAGAGAGTATATTTTAGGTGTAAAGGAAAATTATGGGCAATTAGTTGCTGCCACTCAACAATTAGCTAAAATCTTTCCTTACAATGTCAAGACAGTTAATCTTTACAACCTCAGTAACAACTATCCCTCTCCTAGCTTCATCGATGCAATTCATCTGACCGACGAAGCTAATAAAATGGTCGCCGAGCAATTATATTACGCGATCGCTTCCCTACCAAAAATGCAAGTTACCCCAAATATTATTCCATTACAACCAGAAAACCAATCGCCAAAAGAGATTAAATCAAATCCTCCATTGGAGGTTTCCGCTTCCGTATCCGAGCGGGAATAAGATAATGGATTAATTAATAGGAATTACGCAATTTGCCGCGAATTAGAGTTCCGGCTCAAAGCTCAAACCTATTTCAATGGGTTACCCCAGCACCGGGTTGTCAATTATCAATTGTTCCCTGTTCCCTTTTAATGGACCTCAAAGAAGCGATCACCTCGGTGCAGTTTTTCTGCCATTTGATAAGTTTGTCCTTGAGACCGCTTAGTAGGAGCATGAGCGGCTAAATACCTTGCTGCAGCCACAAGAACGTGAATTCCTGCTTTGCTCTGACGCAGTTGCTCGTACTGACAGAAAGCTGCTTCCATTGCCTGAATGGTGTGGAAATCGCGGTCTTCCCGCAACAGCAATTTTCCTAACATTGCTAGCAATCGGTCGGAATTACCTCCACTGTACAGGTAACGAGCGACTAACTTACCCGCCTCATTAACCTGTTGTTGTCGATCTAGCAATGCTGGCAGTTGTTCCAGTAACTCTTCTGGTTCGGCAACTGCCGATTCTGGTTCTGGTAGGCGAGCGGGTGGGACATTCAAAAAGCGGTTGAGATAAACGGTCATCGCTGCATCGAAAACGCCTCGCAACAGAAGTAGTGAAGGTACTCGTCGCAATCCTTGTTGTACGGCATTGGCGAAAGTAAAAGAATGATGTGCCGTATCCCAATCCCAAAAGTCATTATTGGTAGAAAATTGGGCAATTCGCAAGGCGGCAGCATAAGTTACAGTTCCGGCTAATTCTGCTGCGGTAGCACCATCTCTTAGTGCCGCTAGAAGAAAGTTGGCGATCGCCTGGGGGTCTTCACCTAACAAAACCGCTACCAGTTGCTCGCTACCTTGCCAAGTTCCCCGTTGGGAAACTCCAGTAGCAACGGCTTCATCTAACTGTTGGAAAGCTCTTTCTAAAATTGCTACCAAATCTATGGGATAACGCCAAGCATTCGATTCTTCCTTTCGTTCGGCTTCGGCATAACCTCTAACTAGGCTAGTTAAAACCAAGGAGGCATTCTGCCATCCCGTTGCATCTAGAGCTTCCAAGGCTTTATTAGTAAAGTCAAGAGTGTGTCCGCCATCGAGATAGCGATGGTCGGTAGCAGCAGCAAACAACATTTGGGCTATTTGCTTCTCATTTGCTCCCATTTCAATAGCCGAAACTAAACAGCGTTCTGCGCCTTCAGCATCGCGAACTTCAATAAATTGGCGAAACCAGTTTTCTAGTAGAGATAATTTAGTTTCTGTTGGCTCTGAGGAAGGTAACGGCTTTTGCACGAATCGAGGGGGTTTACCCGCACACTCGGAAGCTACCGCCGCCAGTCCGTGATAGAGGGCACGAGGTCGGTCTTTTTCGTCGAGATAAGGCAAAAGATTCATCATGCAAACGTGCATGGTCAAACCTGCGCCCCAGCCGCGATCGCGATAGCGCACGCCGAAATCTAACCCCATCTTAAAGGGTTCGGTCGCGTCTGTTCCTTCAGCCAACAAAGCCAGGACGGATTTGGCAATTACGAGAGAAATACTTTGTTCTAAGCCATCAATTAATCTTTGCCTAGCATAAGTTTGATTGTCGAGATGGGAAGATAGATCGACCCACACTTCTTCCGACCTAATTTGTACTGGAAAAGAGCGTACGTCATCTGCCCAAGGATCGAAGGTGCCGCCACTAGCCAGATCGAAGCGGGCATGATGCCAATGACAGGTCAAAATACAGTTGGAGACAGAGCCTTGGTGTAAGGGAAAGCCCATGTGAGGACAGCGATTGTCGATCGCGTAAATTTGGTCATTATGGTCAAACAAAGCAATAGTTTGTCCTTCGGCTTGAACCACCAGGTATCCTTTAGCTTCGACATCGCTTTTTTGGGCTACTCGCACGTAGCGTTGATTTCGGTTCATGGTTCGGGAGTTTGTAAAGTTTTTTCTTTATAAAGAAAGCATAATTAAGCCCCTTGACTTTGTAAAGTTTTTTCTTTAGTTTTGTAACTATGAAGGCAAACTCACTGAAAAAATCATCTCCAGTACGAACGCGACGGGCTATTATCAACCTACTCAAGCAAGAAGGACCCGCAGATGCCCTAACCTTAGCCGAACGCTTGTCGGTTTCGGGGATGGCAATCCGTCAACATCTATATGTCCTGCAAAAAGAACATCTAGTTACCTATACTGAAGAACCGCGTCTTCAGGGACGGCCGGCTAAGCTGTGGCAGTTGACATCCGAAGCAGACCGTTTTTTTCCTGATGGCTATGCTGAGTTGACTGTGAGTTTACTAGAAAGTATGTCAGAGGCATTTGGTAATGAGGCGATCGCCAAACTGTTAGAGGTGAGAACGAGAAAACAAAAAAAGTCTTATCGGCAAGAGATACCAAAGAATCATTCTCTACAAAAGCGGCTCGAAACCCTAGCCCAATTGCGTATCGATGAAGGATACATGGCAGAAGTAGAACGACGAAAAGATGGCTCTTGGCTATTAATTGAAAATCACTGTCCAATTTGTGCCGCAGCTAAAGCTTGTACGGGATTGTGCGATCGCGAATTAGAATTATTTCAAAGTATCTTGGGTGAAGAAGTAAAGGTAGAACGCACCGAGCATATTATAGAAGGCGATCGCCGCTGCGTTTATCAGATTTGGCTAAAGTAAGAGAAATTTTATGCTCATCTACTTTTGACTTGACATATTTAATATTTAATTGTCGAAAAAGGCTTTTCATATCTGCTGGTGAGGTGGCGCGGGGCGTTCAAGGTCTGCCGTACAACGGCAGACACAGCCCCTTGTGTTCCCGCAGAGCCCGTATTCGATTCACGCCCTTGAGAGGGTGCGGACGCAGGAGAATCCCTACCCGCACCCTCTCAAGGGCAGGTTGTTTAGATTTAAGCAGAAGAGAATCAAGAAGGTTGTCCAAAAAAATCAGGAATCAAATTGCCCATAGATAGAGAAACACGTTTCAGAATATGGGCTATAAACAAATTTTGAGAGAACGAATCGCACCGTCTCGGCGACCAAGTTTATTGTACAATGCACAAAACTCTTGTTCTATAAGGATTTTATGAAGATTGTTCGTCCACAGTGTAACATCCTGCTCGCGACTCATCCCTTCGATAAATCGGGAGACTTCTCGCAAAATCGAGTGAATTGCTCAACAAAAAGGCGATCGCTATTTAAATAGCAATTGGCGCATTTTCCAATAATAGAGTGCGTAAATCTGTCTGAAACTGAGGTATCTCTTCTGGTGTGTTTGGTTTGGCTAAAAACAGTGAATTAGCCCATTTAGCTCGATACTTATTTGAGAGGGATTGTTCGGCAGTTAAAACTACTAGAGGGATAGAAGCTAATTGTGGTTGACGGCGTATTTGCTTAATTAGCTCAAATCCTGATTGTTCTGGCATATTGATATCTAAAAAGATAATTGCAGGTTGTGAACTGAGCATTTGCTCGACGGCATTCAGGGGATTCATAGAAGAATTGATTTTATATCCCCATTTTTTGACTAAATTTTCAAACTGACGCACGAGTACGGGTGAATCGTCAACAATAAAAACTTCTGGTTTATTTATGGGGTAATTACCAGAAGCGATCGCTCGTTCGTTATTGCCCGAGGAAATCTCTAGAAATACTAAGCCTTGATGAATAAAATTAGCAAATAATTTAGCAGTATCGAGTCTGTCTTTGGCTAGCTCGTAGGCAATCTGATTTAATGTTTTGCCCCTATTGGTTAACTTTTCTAACCCTTGCTTTTGCTTAATATTCAAACTAGAGTTAGCAATTGCTTCGGGGTTTAGTCTGGGAATACTCTCCATAGAAGGAATTAAAGTTTGCAAAAAACGCCAACTCTTGCGCCTTTGCCTAGCAAGTGCAATCATCTCGTCTACCTTAAATCTGGTAATTATGGCTGGGACGACTAATTGCGGATTAGCGATCGATTCTGCTTCTCCAGAAGATGTAAAAAGATAATTGTCGAAATCTGATAGTATTTGTAGCTGGAGAACTCGAACTAGATCTTGACGAGTAAGCAAATTCTTCTTTTCCATTTTTGCTAGCATCTTCCCTAGCCCTTCTAAATCCCTGGAATTTAATTCTTGTTCGAGAGACAGAAGTAATTGCTGAGAGCTGGATTTTCTTAAAAGTGGTAGATAGCGTCGTAAAGTTTTGAAACAAGCTGACCAAGATAGCTGCTCAGTTCCAGAAAATACAATTTGCCCTTCTACTATTGTGAGATATCTCAATTGTAAGTTGGTAACTCTATGGCGATCGGTCAATGTAAACTGCCAGTGTCCGGTATACTTTTCTTGAGAAATTTGGCTTAGCTTTTGCGGCAGCTCTTCTGCTCTAAAGGAGAATTTTAAAGCTGTCATCGTATTTTATAATTAACTCTAGTTATAAAGTTCCCAAAAATTTTATTTAAATAACATCTGGTTAGAGCTATAGGTTAACTGTCTTTTACAAAATGAAGAAAAGCTTTGTAGTTATTAAAAAAGGTAAAGTCGTTTCTCTGAGAGTGTAAGTAAATTAATTTTAGAAAAGCTATCAGCGCTCGATTATCAGTTGGTTAAAACTTTTTGATTTGGCGATCGCTAATTTCCCTTTAAGAAATTTATTGATAAAGTAAGTCAGCAGCTAATTGAGTAGGCACCAACATCGAGAATGTATAGGCGATCGCCCACCTGTATTTTGGTAAGCTGATATCTTGGAGGGTGCATCCCCTACTGGCGCAAGCAAGACCGCCAATGCCAATATTGTAGTTAATTTATTTGCGATGGGGATGTTCGGTAGAAATTTGATAAAATTGGCGATCGCTTGTTTCAATAGCTTCAGCTAGTCCGTTATCACTACCCGCATCAATATAAGCCCACATTTGCTCGTCAAGGAATTAAATCTTTAGCTTATTAGGTATATTTACTTAGACTACTATTTTGCTTCCTGGGGCAAAGGTAGCAATTTTATCAACTTCTTCGCAACTATCAACAGCTAAATCATTGATTTGATGATGTAAAAATTGAAGAAAATCAGATAATTTAATAGGATGCAAACAAACAATTTCAGAGGGAGCAATCTTCTGTTCGATTAACTATTGAGCTTCAGCTAGCGAAGCAATTTCAAATCCCGCTCCCTTATTATTTAATCTTTCAATTGATAAACTAAATTAAATAACATATTAATAACTATTAGGTTAAAGTTTGAATTACAAATTATCGATTAAAAAATGTTTTTTTGAATTTTTACTTTTTAATTTTTAAACGGATGAATGAAGAGTGGAAGCCAACTCATTAGCTTTGCGTGCCAGTTCGACATCCAAATTAGTAATGCCGCCAGCTTCTCGAGTCATCAGATCGATGGTGACGCAGTCGTAAACAATTGATTCTTCAGGGTGATGTCCCATTGACTCAGCTACTACTGCTAAACCCGACAGAAAGCCTAGTGCTCTCTCAAAGCAACTAAAACGAAACTGTCGATGCAGTTTTCCTTCTTGCTGACTCCATCCTCTTAATTCTTCGAGAACTGCCGTTAGCTCTTGGGGCGATAACAGCTTCGGAGCGTTAAATTGAGAGCTTAAAGATGAGAAAATAAATTCGTTTTGTTCTATCTTCTTAACTCTCTGTTGCTTTCTCCGTCTTCCCTTGGGCTTTGGCAGGCGTTTGCGTCCCCTTAGCCGTGCCATTGGGAAATTCTACTCTTTTGCTCTTGTATATATATTTAATCTTAAGATTTTTATGTAGAGAAAACTACATTTTTTATTTTTTATTTAACCAAATTTTTCCCGGAAAAAATTCAACGGGCGAATTTACTAGGATGGGTTAAATAAAAAGCTTTTTTGAACAAGGAGACAGCAATTCTGAATTCAGTAATCAGAAGATTTTTTTATTCTGATTTCTGACTACTGACTCCTGACTTCTTCTTGAATAACTAGTCGACGACAGGTAGGATTGCCAACAAAATCTGGGGTAAGTGGTGTAGTTTTGTCCCTCGTACCGAGCCAGGGGGCGATCGCTTGTTACAGTCCTCCTTTAGACGAATGAGGAAATTCAGTGGCAGGTTTATTTCTAGTCGAGCAAATTGCCAGAAATCTCAATTTTTTGTTAATTAACCAGAATTTTTTCTATTCAATTCCTCATTATTTCGCGCATATAATTGCCCCACACAGTTGCAGCTTGCCAACTACTACCGCGAGTAGGTGAATTATTGTCATTACCCAGCCAAACTCCCGTAACTAATCGATTTTTGGGAATGTAGCCAATAAACCAAAGATCCACACTATTATCTGTCGTTCCTGTTTTGCCGACTTCTCCTTCATCTATCCTGGCAGCTCTTCCAGTACCATCCTTGACTGCTGTACGCATCAGTCTGGTCATCTGTTTGGCAACTCTTTCAGAAACTGCTTGTCTTTGGTTGTCATTATCTTCATCAAAAGAGTAAATGACGCGACAGGTTTGGGGATTGCTGTAGTCGGTACAATCTCCACCGTCAAGAATCCGTCTAATAGCATGGGGACGATACCAAACACCTTCATTAGCAAAGGCTGCATAGGAGCCAGTAATTTCCAGTAGATTAACTTCGCTCTGTCCCAAAACCAAGCCAGGAGCCGAAGTAAGGGGAGATTTAATACCTAAACGTTGTGCCATGTCAATTATACTGCTCAAGCCAGCTTGTTGAGCCACTCTCAAGGCAACTGCATTTTCCGATCGCGCCAAGGCAATATCCATGTCAATTTCACCGCTGCTGCGTTCGCAACCTCGATAGATTTGTCCTTGCCAACGGACGGGATCGCAGGAATATTCTGTACCCGGGTTAATGCCTTTTTCCAAAGCTGCTGCATAGGCAAAGACTTTAAAAGTAGAGCCTGGTTGTCGCTGTGCTTGAGTAACGCGGTTAAATTGACTCTGGTCGTAGTTAACACCACCAACTAGAGCCAGGATTTCTCCAGTTCGACCGTCTAGAGTTACGATCGCTCCCTGAGAATAACCATAGTTAAAGCCATCAGTAGCCACTGCATTATTGAGAGCCAATTCGGCTTGAGCTTGTATGGCTGGATCTAAGCCAGTTTCAACTATATAGTTACCTTCTTTAGCTACCTCTATTCCCAATAAAGCTTGTAGTTCCTCAAAAACATAGCTATAAAAATAGGGAGCAGTGGTACCGGATAAAACTTGGCGAGCTTTGGGACTTACTTCAATGCGCGATCGCCTTGCTCTAGCTGCTTCTTCTGCACCAATTTTACCCGACTGTTCCATGCGGTTAATGACTCGGTTACGCAGTTGTACGGCAGTTTCGTAATCGCGCACGGGATTATAAAGATTGGGAGCGGGCAAAATAGCAACGAGGGTAGCTGCCTCAGACAAATCTAAATCGGCAGCAGATTTATCAAAGTAAAATTGAGCGGCATCTTCAAAACCGTAACTACCCACGCCTAGATAGATGCGATTGAGATAGGTTTTGAGAATTTCGTCTTTGCTGTAGAGAGCTTCTATTTTCAAAGCTACCAGCATTTCCCTGAGCTTCCGTCCTGCAGTATTTTGCCTGCCTACTTGGGGGAAGAGACTGCGAGCTAACTGTTGAGTAATGGTACTGGCTCCCTGACGCAACTCGGACGAGCTGAGATTGACGAACACAGCCCTGGCAATGCCAACGGGGTCAACTCCCAGATGCCAATAATAACGGCTATCTTCGGAAGCAATTACGGCTTTGGGCAGATAAGGAGAAAAGTCTGACAGACGCGGTAGTTCTTGATGGGTATCGCTAGCAACGGGATTTAAAGAGGTTTCACGATCGCGAGCATATACCACTATGGGTCTAGTCGACTCTCGCGGTAAGGGATAGACCGATACTTGCGACCATTCCATTCCGATCCATAGTACTGCCAACCCCAAAAAACCACTCGTACCGTAAAGAGAATAGCGCACCAGGCGCATCCACAAAGGCGGCGGATTGTAGTAACGAATTTTTACAGCAGCAGCTAGTTCTGGGGGTCCGAGAGTAAAAGTATCGCCGTGATAGAGGGAAAAAGATTTGAAGCGGCGTTTGCCTCGATAAACTCCATTGGTTGAGTTTTCGTCTTGAAGAATAAAAGAGCGAGTATTTTTTTTGTTTCTTTTTAGAGAAAAATGAACCTGACTGACTACTGGATTACGGACACTTATGTCACATCTGGAACTGCGCCCAACACTATAGCGATCGCCCAAAAGAGGATAAACCTTCTCCTGCTCATTATTAGCATCCTGTACTCTTAATTCTGGTACTTGCCTTCCTGGTTTAAGAGTGAGGGCATGAAAATTAACTTTTGCTTGAATAGTTTGGACTGCTTGGGTCAGAAGTTGGCTAAATTGGGTTCGTTTAGAGTTTTTTGAGGAAGATTGGGGTTGTTTAGGTAATTTGGTAGCCATGGTTCATTTTTCTTTAAAAGATAACCCGATTGATTTAGTTATCAGTTACCAGTTATCAGTTAGGAAGGTTATAGGTTGCATACTGTTCCCATTTCCTGTCGATCGTTGACTATCTCGAGCGTCGATCTCCTTATTTACTCGCTATTTGGGCTTCTTTTTCTTCTTGGCGGACAGAACCTTGAGTTCCTAATTGAATGAGTTCGATTTTGTAACCATTGGGATCTTCCACAAAAGCAATAACAGTAGAACCATGTTTCATCGGACCTGGTTCTCTGGTAACTTTACCGCCAAGGACTTTGATTTTTTCACAAGTCTCGTAAATATCATCAACACCGAGGGCAATATGACCGTACCCATTACCGAGGTCGTATCGCTCGACTCCCCAATTGTAGGTTAATTCAATTACAGTATGGTCTGCTTCGTCCCCATAGCCAACAAAAGCAAGAGTAAATTTACCGCCTGGATAATCTTTCTGGCGGAGTAACTTCATTCCTAATATGTCGCAGTAAAATTTTAAAGATTCTTCTAAGTTACCGACCCTGAGCATAGTGTGTAAAATTCGCATGTTATAGGATTCTCCTTAATGATTTCTTTTTTTTATTATGACTGGATCTCGATTCTTAATTAATTTTGCTGATTTGAACCATTAACGCGATAATCTGTCCTAGTAGAAGTTTGCCGTTTTTGAGCCGAATTTGGGTTTTGAGAAGCAAAATCTGCAACAGGTATAATTTCTACCAGGGGTAGACTGATATTTACTGTCGTGCCTTGACCTTCCCCTGGACTGTCGAGAGAAATTGTTCCTCCCATTAGTTCGATCAAATTGCGAGAGATAGCTAAACCCAAACCAGTTCCGCCAAACTTTCTAGTGGTCGAACCATCTACCATAACAAAAGGACGGAAGAGTTTATCTTGCTGATTGGGATCGATACCAATTCCCGTATCGCTAATAGTAATAATGACTTTGCGGTTAATAGCTGATGATGGAGAAAGATCGTTATCGCTCTGGCTATCTAAATCGTTCATCAGCATCTCGCTAGAAGAGGAGCGATCGCCATTGTGTTTGGTTTCTGCTGTCGTTTTAGAAATTGATAAATCTTGATTTTGCAACAGCGAAGGTTCTGTTGAGTCTGTCAGTTCAACTTGCTGATTTTCTTGTTCTACTTTGACCTCTATCTCAATACTCCCAGATTCGGTAAACTTAATTGCATTGCCCAACACATTAAGTAATACTTGTTTGAGCTTTGCCGGATCGGCATGAACAAATATATTTTCTTGCCAGATAGGAGTTTTAAATTCGAGTCTTTTTCTTTGAATCGGAACTGTTTGTAAATCGATTACTTCGCCGAGTATTTTCTGAAGATTTACTTTTTCAAGGGTTACTGAAAGTTTACCGGCTTCTATTTTAGAAATGTCTAAAACATCGTTGATAATCTTTAACAGATGAATAGCTGCATCATCGGCTTGCTCAAGAAATTCAATTTCTTCTTCTTTACTATCGCAGTAACCTTCTTTAACTAAGCGAATACAATTAATAATTCCATTAAGGGGAGTTCTGAGTTCGTGGGAGGTAGTTGCTAAAAATTCATTTTTGAGTTGATTGGCATTCTGTGCTTCTTTCCAAGCAGAGACAATCTCTTCTCCCCAAGCTCTCAATCTTGCTACCATTTCATTGAGAGCTATTGCTAATTGATTAAATTCGCGAATTTGAAAATTTTGCGGCAGCTGCTCGGTAGAATGAAAATGCTCTTGTTTGAGAGCATAATCTCGTAGCTGTTCTAACGGTCGAGCGAGGGGGCGAGATACGTACAATGTAGCCAACGCACTAGCAGTAATTAAACCAACGGTCATGAAAACTAAGACTTCTTGAATATCTTGTAGAGGAAGTAAAGCCTCACCTAAAGGAGTGACGGCGAGAACGATCCATTTTTGTTCTCGCTCGCTAGTTATAGGACTGGGAATAGAGCTATAACCCGCAACTAGTTCCACACCATCTTTGTCGAGGTAAAACAAGTGCAAAGAATCAGTTCTGCCTTTAATTGCATTATTTAAAATACTTTGTAAGCGTTGAGCATCGGACATCTGGTTAATATTTTGCCCTACTCTTTGAATATAGGGATGAGCTAAAATATTCCCTGCCTGATTAATAACCACAGCATAACCATCAAGGGAGCCTGGTTCAACTTTCTCATTAGAGAGGATAGCTGATTTAACGCTGAGAACATAGCGCAGTTGACCCATATTATCGTAAACGGGAGCCGATAACCAAAGTACCAGTTGATTAAGAGCTGGAGAGAAATTATCCTCTTGATAAGGGGTTGTCTCCCAAATCGAATTAATCGAATTCGCCCGCTTATCAGCTCCGTACGTACTTAGATCGCGCATTCGTCTCCTTAGCTTGTACGTCCCGTTAATGCTTAAGTCAGAGACAGAAGATGGTAGTAACTTAATCTCGATCTGTTCCGGAGAAACTAATAATCGATCTTGTTGTTGTTGCCAGAGATTGTGGTCTACAACAGCAATGGATTCGGTGCAAGTTGTAGCGGTTATTCGATCGGCCTGTATATCTGTCAACTGTGCGCATAAAATATTAGTTGGCAAGATTTTTACTAATTGGGAGATATAAGCCTGCTGCTGTTGTGGAGATTCAGATTTCAACAGTTCTGTATCGCTAGCACTAGCTAGATTAGTCTTCAATGCCTCAATTGATTGTTTAATATAATCTCCTTTTCTAACAGCACTTTCAGTTAAATTTTGACGCGCGGTGTCTAAGAATGCCGAACGAGCTTTTCTATAAGTAACATAAACTCCCATCAATAGCACTGGTACGCTTAGGAGTAACAGGCGTGACAGTAAAATACGGCGAAAAGAAGATTGACCTAGTGCCATAACAAAGGGAGGAGTTTAGCTTACATTAATCTCCACTGTTTTAATGATATCCGTTGCTTTCATAATTGCCAGTCGATCCATACCTTTAATCTTGTTTAATTTTCCGATCGCCATGAAGTATCGACCACTAACAACAGTAATCTTAGCCATGACTGCCGATGGCAAAATTGCCGATGAGAGGCGATCGCCCGCTCGTTTTAGTTCGGTTGCCGATAAAGCTCACCTAGAAGAACAAATATCTCTAGTAGATGCCGTCCTTTTTGGTGCTAGTACTCTTCGCGCTTACGGTACTACCCTACCTATTACCAATCCAGATTTGTTGCAACAGCGAAAAGAGCGATCGCAACCACCCCAACCAGTTCATATTGTTTGTTCTGCTTCTGGCAAAATCTACCCTCAATTACGCTTTTTCAGTCAACCCGTACCTCGATGGTTATTAACTACTGCTACTGGGGCAAAGTTATGGCAACTCAATAATCAATTTGAGTGTGCTGAGAGGGTCGAAGCCGGAACCGACTTCCGGCTGCAAGCGGTTTTCTACGCGCAGCGTCTCCGAGGCGAAAACTTTCCGCAGGAAGCACGGTGTTTCCACCAAATTTTAACTGTCGATACCGCAATTCCTCATGCCCCATCTATTGACTGGATAAAGGCTTTAACTCAATTGAAGCTTTTAGGTATTGAAAAGTTAGCGATTTTAGGGGGTGGAGAATTAGTAGCTTCCCTTTTAAAAGCAGATTTAATCGATGAATTTTGGTTAACTATCTGTCCTGTTATTTTTGGTGGTAGAGAGGCACCTACTCCAGTTGAAGGCATCGGCTTTTCTCAGCAACAAGGGCAAAAATTAGAATTACTAAACGTCAAACAAGTAGGGCAGGAAGTTTTTCTGCACTATCGCCTGCAACATTAAGGAATATTGCATTAGGCTTAATATTAGTTTGTAATGCTCTACCTATAGCTCGCTCTGATGGTTGGAAAAATCAATCGTGAAAACACTGCGCTTCCTGCGCGGGAACGGGGCTTACAAGGGGCTGAAGTAAATTCAGCCCACAGCCCCTCACCAAGTTCCCGCCCCCAGCGCACTCAATATTCTGTGAATTGGATCGCTAAACTGGCAGAAATTCCCAAAACAGAATGGGATGCCTTGGCTGAACCCCTGAATACGCCATTTTTAGAATGGGAATGGCTTAATAATCTGGAAACTTCTGGTAGTGCTACTGCCAAAACGGGCTGGCAACCCTGTCATTTAACGATCTGGCGGGACAGACAGTTAATTGCAGCTGCACCACTCTATCTTAAAGGGCACAGTTACGGGGAATTCGTTTTCGATCACCAATGGGCGGATTTATCCTATCGTTTGGGAGTGCGATATTACCCCAAAATGTTAGGAATGACACCCTTTACCCCTGCAGTTGGCTACAGATTTTTGATTGCCCCTGGAGAAAACGAGGATGAAATTACAGAAATAGCGATCGCAGAGATCGAGCGTTTCTGCAAAAGCAATCGTATTGCTAGTTGCAATTTTCTCTTTGTCGATCCGGACTGGCGGATATTAATGGAACGTCACGGTTTTAGTAGTTGGCTACACTACAGTTATATTTGGTCAAATCAAGATTTCAGGAGTTTCGATGATTATCTTCAGATGTTTAATGCTAACCAGCGTCGCAATATCAAGCGAGAACGGAATTCAGTAGCCAAAGCTGGTTTAGAAGTGAAAGTTTTTACTGGAGAAGAAATTCCCCGTCATTTGTATCCTTTAATTTACAGTTTTTATAGTAGTACCTGCGATAAGTTTTATTGGGGAAGTAAGTATCTAACACGCTCATTTTTTGAGCAGCTTTATCCTCGTTATAGTCATCGAGTTTTGTTGGTAGCAGCCTATCAAAAAGAGGGCACTCGCACTCCAGTAGGAATGTCTTTTTGTCTGCATAAAGAGCGGAATTTATATGGACGCTATTGGGGCTGTTTTGAAGAATATAATTGTCTTCATTTTGAAGCTTGCTATTACAAACCAATTGAATGGGCAATTAATAACGGTCTACAAATGTTCGATCCCGGCGCAGGAGGAAGTCATAAAAAAAGACGAGGTTTTCCGGCTAAAACTAACTATAGTTTGCATCGCTTTTATAACCGGAAAATGGAGCGAATACTGCGTAATTATATTGAAGAAATCAATCAGATGGAATTAGAGGAAATAGAAGCAATTAATAACGATCTACCCATCAGCAAGCGAACAATTAATTTTAAGCTCTAAACTGATGGAATACAGCCTTTGCCGAGTTAATGAGGTATTTCTTGATTGAAGAAGAGGGAAAAGAGGAGAGAGTTGTTCAAGATTAGAAGAGTTGGAGACATAGATTAAGACGCGGAGAGGGGAGAAGTCCCCGTGTCCTCATGTCTGGAGAACCTCCGCGTCTCCTTTAGGGATAGAAACTTAACTGAGGCAATCCGACAGTTTCTTCCCAACCCATCATCAGATTTAAACACTGCACTGCTTGTCCGGCTTGACCTTTGATTAGATTATCGATCGCTGCTATGACAATAACGCGATCGGTGCGAGGATCGACTTCTATGCCGATGTAACAAAGATTAGTCCCACACGCCCACTTGGTTTGAGGATATACACCACTAGGTAAAATAGTGACAAAAGGAGATAAACGATAGAATGCCGTGTAGATAGTAAGCAAGTCGTCGCGGACTAAACCGGGATCTCGCAATGTTGCATAGACAGTGCAGAGTATTCCCCGTACCATCGGGATCAAATGGGGTGTAAACTGTACTCTGACTTCTTGTCGGGCTAGATCGCTGCAAATTTGCTCAATTTCTGGGGTATGCCGATGGGCAGCTACTCCATAAGCCCCCAAGGAATTATCTGCTTCTGCCAGCAATAAATTAATTTTAGCCTGACGACCCCCACCGGAAGTACCCGACTTGGCATCGACGATCGCTGTTTCGGGAAGAATTAAGCCCTGTTTTAGTAAAGGAGAAAGTGCTAGTAAGCTAGCAGTAGGATAGCAACCAGGACAACCAATTAATTGAGATTGCTTAATTTGCTCTCGATACAGTTCTGGTAAACCATAAACTGCTATCGCTGCAATTTCCTGGTCGTTACGTTCTGTTTTATACCATGCAGTGTAAGTGTTTAAATCATTGAAGCGATAATCCGCAGATAGATCCAGTACTTTACAGCCTTTTTCGATTAAAGTAGGTGCCATCTGACAGGCAAGTCCATTGGGTAAACCAAGAAAGACTACCTGACAGCGAGAGGCAACGTCTTCTATATCTATCTTCTCAATATTTAAATCTACTCGATGACCTAGATGGGGATAGAGAGAGGCAAATTTTTTCCCCGCGCTACTATCTCCTCCCAGATAAACAATTTCTACGCCTGGATGTTCTAGGAGTAGACGCACTAATTGAACCCCGCCGTAGCCAGAAGCACCAATTATTCCTACTGGTACCCGTTGGAAATCAGTCATATATCTTTAATATTTTTGCTGATAATACTTCAGTTTAGTTTTAATAGTCAGATAAAACTTAAGCATAATGTAAATTCAACTTACTTTTCATGGGTCTTTGGAGCGATCGACTCGGACAATCGAGCTAGAAAAGTCTAAATTAAGTATATTTTGGCATTAAATCTGTTTTCGGATTAGTTTCCGATATAGCGTTTCTAATTTCAGTCCGGCGAAGTTTCCTTGCCCCATAGTCCCTCACCTGCTTGGAATTCGTGAATTGCATATCTCCGTTTAAAGCTAGCACATTGTTTGGGGCTTCAAATCCGTGCATGCTTCGTAGGGACGTGGCATGCTATATCCCTACGAGCGAACTATTGTTTAGAGAAGCTATAAATCGTTTGACTTTCCAAATTACCACACAATTGAGAAGGTTTTTGGTCTAAAGAAAAAGTTTGGCGGTCTAACTTGACCTGTAAACCCATCATGGGGTCGTCTCCAGGAGAAATGAAAAATTCTAGACGTTGAACTTCTGACCAGCTTGCCAGTCGATCTAAGATTGTAACAATTCCATCCATGTAGGGATGATTACAGTCTCGATACCAATTAGTAGCAGTTAGTTCTGGTCGGTCGAAACCGAGATGAAAGATAAGGGATGGTCTGCTAAAAAGAGCGATCGCGATGGGTCTAGTTTCTTCTTGGAGCAGAAAATCGAAAGATTGGGCTAAATAGCGTATTTTATCTAGTTTTTCGTAGCGGGCGGTCGCTGAGGCAATTTCTTTTTCCCAAGCGATCGCGACAGTAATCAAATGGGTTTGCAATAACAGATGACCTAACTTTCTAGCTTTAGTTGCTAAATAATCCGAGTTATAGTCATTGGCTTCTATCAATAGGGGAACGCGATCGACCATTTCCAAACCATAACCTTTTAATCCGGCAATCTTGCGGGGATTATTAGTAATTAGGCGAATTTGTTTAATGCCGAGATCGTTGAGTATTTGCGCTCCCATGCCATAATCGCGCAAATCTGCGGGAAAACCTAGGCGTTCGTTAGCTTCTACCGTATCTAATCCCAGATCTTGTAAGGTGTAAGCCTTAAGTTTATTAACTAATCCTATTCCTCGCCCTTCCTGACGGAGATACACTACTACACCCAAGCCTGCTGCTTCGATCATTTTCAGAGCAGCTTGTAGTTGCATCCGGCAGTCACAGCGCAGGGAACCCAAGGCATCTCCCGTTAAACATTCAGAATGCATCCGAACCATGACTGGATTGTCGGCAAACTGAGCCGGGTCTCCTTTGACTATGGCAATGTGTTCGGTGTCGTCGAGGGCATTGCGGTAAGCATAAATTTGAAAGGTGCCAAATTGGCTGGGAAGTCTACAGACTGTTTCTCGATAGACAAAGCGATCGTGTTTGAGACGATAGCTAATTAAATCGGCAATACTAATCAGCTTGAGGTTATATTTTCGGGCATACTCTACCAATTGAGGAAGTCTCGCCATCGAGCCATCAGGATTTTGAATTTCACAGATAACTCCTGCCGGATACAATCCGGCGAGGCGAGCTAAATCAACGGCTGCCTCTGTATGTCCCGCTCGTTTGAGAACGCCACCTTTTTTGGCACGCAGGGGAAAGATATGACCGGGACGAGCTAAATCTTCTGGTCTGGTAGCGGGATTGATAGCAATTTGAATAGTGCGAGCGCGATCGTCGGCAGAAATTCCTGTAGTAACTCCTAGATAAGGAGCAGCATCGATACTAACAGTAAATGCAGTTTGATTGCTGTCGGTATTTTTGCTGACCATCAAAGGCAAATCGAGGGCATCTAATCTTTCTCCCGTCATTGCCAGACAAATCAAACCTCTTGCTTCTACTGCCATAAAATTAATTATGGCTGGAGTAGCAAATTGGGCAGCACAAATAAGATCGCCCTCATTTTCTCGATTTTCATCATCGACTACGACTATCGAACGACCTGCTTTTATATCTGCTAGAGCAGCATCTATGGAATCAAAAGTAAATGAGGTGTTTTGCGGCGTTTCCACAAGAAAAACTTTAATTTAAAATATACGTTCTTGCTCTTTTTTCTTATGATTTTAACTTGTTTAGCTCTTGCGCGATCGCCCCATTTTCCAATCGATTGTCCCTCGATATCAATTATTGACCTATTTGCTTGACTCTTTAAACTGATGACTCGTTGCTACTGACAAAAATTTCAGAGACAACAAAACTTAGTGCTGTTGCAGCAGCCAAAACAGCACAAATCAAACCATTACGCATGGTGCCTATTTGTCTGTCCATCTCTCCCATAGATTTTTGTACATCGATAATTTCTCCGCGCACCGATTCCCAACTATTGAGCGATCGCCTCTAATTTAAACCAAGTTTTGAGAACTTCGCACGGAAGGGCTCGCTCCTCAACTAGTAAAATACGAATCATTTAATGAACTAGACAATTATTATATAAAAGTTATAGTCTATGATTGAAACCTAATTTTAAGGCATATGAATATTTAATTTTATTTTTTTATCAATTCTTCAATTCATTGTAAATAGTTCTTAGAAAATTGTAAAAAGCTGCCAAAACAAAAAATATCAATTAAATTAGTATTTTTAGGAAAAATTGAATGGCTATAGAGTCTGCTGTTAATGATATTTCTATTAAAACCAATCTGGAACAGTTTTTGATAGTATTATCGGTTTCATTAAGTGTTGCTACAATCTCTAGAATTTTTAGCTGGTTTCGCCAAATTCCTTACACTTTATTGTTGGTAATTGTTGGGCTGGGTTTAGCTTTTGTTAATATCCGGCTAGTGAATCTTTCCCCAGAATTAATTTTGGAGATATTTTTACCTCCATTATTATTTGAAGCTGCTTGGAATATTCGCTGGCGCAGTCTCAAAGAAAATTTATTGCCGGTTTGTCTTTTCGCTATTGTTGGTGTAATTATTTCTGTTGTTGGTGTAGCCTTTTCCCTCAGTCAGTTTACTGTTCTTACGCTTCCCATTGCTTTGTTAGTAGGAGCGGCTTTATCTGCTAGCGATCCGGTTTCTGTTATTGCTCTTTTTCGGGAACTAGGTGCTAGTAAACGCCTAACTATTTTGATGGAAGGGGAAAGTTTATTTAACGATGGTGTTGCTGTTGTTGCTTTTTTATTATTGGTGGGAATACCTTTAGGAACTGATGAGTTTTCTTTATCGGAAACTATCGTTCGTTTCTTTACTTTTGTAGGGATTGGACTCGGTATTGGTAGCATCATTGGTTTTGGTATTTCCTATCTCACTCAAAGGTTCGATTTACCCTTAGTAGAGCAATCGCTAACTTTAGTTTCTGCCTACGGAACTTATTTAATTACAGAAGAATTAGGCGGTTCTGGGGTTATTGGTGTGGTTACTGTAGGGATAATTTTAGGTAATTTTGGTTCTCGTATCGGGATGAATCCTCGAACTAGATTGCTAGTATCAGAATTTTGGGAGTTTTTAGCTTTTTTTGTCAATTCTATTGTTTTTTTATTAATTGGAGACCAAATCAAATTTTCTAGCTTGAGTGATAATTTAAATTTAATTGGAGTAGCGATCGCTGCCGTACTAGTTACCAGAGCAATTGCAATTTACGGTTTGAGTATAATTAGCAATTTATTTACTAAATCGAAAATTAATTTACGAGAACAAACTATTCTCTGGTGGGGAGGCTTAAGAGGTTCTGTTGCTATTGCTGTAGCTTTGAGCGTACCTGCCCTTTTACCAGGCAAACAAGAAATTATCGATACGGTATTTGGCGTAGTTTTATTTACGTTGTTAGTTCAAGGTTTAACTACCAAGTGGCTTTTAGAAAAGTTAGATTTGATTGGCGATCGAGGACTACAACAAGAATACTCGGAATTTTTGGCTCGTCGCGTCGCTTTAAAGCGCGTTCTTAATTACCTAGACAACATGGATATGCCTCCCACAATTGACACAGAATTATATCGTTATCAAAAAAAATTACTTGAAGGCCAATTACAAAGCATTGAAGATAAAATCGAAAAAATGCAAAAAGAACACGATAATTTGCGAGCATTTACTATAGAACAGTTGAAAGAAGAATTATTAGATATAGAAGCAGATACTTACGCTGAATTTATTCGAGCTGGTAAATTGAATGAAAATCTTTCTCCAGTTTTGCAGGAGATAATGGCTAAAGCGGATGAGCATTAAGCAGTGAGCAGTTATCAGTTATCAGTCAAAAATCAGAAGTCAGGATTCAAGAGTTATGAGTTTTGAGTTATTAATTCAAAACTCAAAGTTCCTTTAAAACAAGGAGACAAAATTCAGCATCCAAAAATTAGAAGGATTTTAGTAAGGACTTTAGCTCAATTTATTCTGACTCCTGGCTCCTGACTTCTTCTTAAATCATCATTTTTTATTTAATTTAACCGACCTATTTATGATGAGAAAACTATATTTTCTGCTTCCCGGTACCACGGGTAAATTTGGTGGTGGTGGACTCTGGGCGGAGTTGAAAATCCTCGAACTTGTTCGACAAATTTGTCCTGCCCAAATCGTTACTTATCGACAGCGAGAATCAGAATATCTCTTTTTAACAGATGTTCTCAAGGAAAATAATTTAAATTTAGAAAACTGGATTTTTGTTGTTAGCTGGGGCTTCGACGTGCCCAAATTGGTAGCAAAACTTAAAAATTATAATCTCATTTATCATGCTCATAGTGCGGGTTATCGCTTTAGTCTACCGCCCGATATTCCGATCGTCAGCGTAAGTCGCAATACCATGGGCTACTGGGGTCAAAAATCCCCCAACGCTCTAATTTATTATTTACCCAATCAGATTGGCGATGAATTTTGTAACCTTGGTAAGCTAAGAGATATTGACGTTTTGGTGCAAGCTCGCAAATCTTCTCAATATTTGCTGCAACAGTTAGTTCCAGCATTGCGCACATCGCGCTGTCGAGTCGAGCTATTAGATGGTTATGTAGAAGACTTAGCAGAGTTGTTTAACCGTGCCAAAATTTACCTTTACGATTCAGCTGAGTATTGGGCAATAAACGGGGTTACGGAAGGATTTGGATTGCCCCCGCTAGAAGCTCTTGCTTGTGGTTGCCAAGTGTTTTCGAGCATCAATAGTGCCTTAGCAGACTATCTCGATCCTGGATTTAATTGCCATAAGATTGCTGGCTATTCTCTCGAATACGACGTTCAACGCATCCTTGCAGTTGTTGATTCACCTAATTCTCGCGAGTTACCCGATTCCTTTTTTGCCGAATATCGGGCTGAGAATATAATAAAACGATTGCAGGTTATTTTGACAGAAATTAATACTTTCTTCGATCGCCGGAAAATTTTGAAGTCTGATATAGAGGGATTGAGCCCTTGGGGAGTAAGCAAGTTGTGGCTGAAGCGATCGCTAACTAAGGTGCAAAAAAAATTTAAATTATATTAAATAATTTAGAAAAAATAGTCTATCAGTACTAATGACTTCTTCAACGCCAAAAGAGCAATCAATTAAATATCCTCAGACCACTGTCGAGAGAGCGAAAAGAGCTTTGTGTTGTTCTCCTTTCAAGCTAACTTTATTCTCTGCTATGGGCGATCGAAGCATTCCACTACAAACTATTGCCGGTAAAACAGGCATCGAACGAGGTTATACCCAAAAATTATTGACAGAAAGAGCCGCAGAAGCCGAACTAATCTGGTTAATCGATGTCGGTCTTCTCCGACGAGAGGTAGACGGACAAGGTATAACTGACAGTTTTCGCCTTACGCCATTAGGCAAACAAATAATTGCTATTTGGGAATCTCAGGGAGACTATTTTCCTTCACCTTCGAGAGTAGACCAAATCTACAATACACTTAATCGTTGGTTAAAATGGTCACGCTAGATACATCTGAGTAATTGCTATAAAGGTGTTATATTTCAGCAAGGGATTGAGCAATGAAAGCAATTATGGTGGTGGGGACAACCTCTCATGCGGGGAAATCTTTTCTAACTGCTGCTTTATGCCGCATCATGGCAAGACAGGGATGGCGGGTAACTCCTTTTAAGGGGCAGAATATGGCATTAAATGCTTATGTCACTGCTACTGGAGGAGAAATTGGCTATGCCCAAGCAGTTCAAGCTTGGGCAGCAGGCGTAATTCCGCGAGTAGAGATGAACCCTATTTTGCTCAAGCCTCAGGGAGATATGACTTCCCAACTAATTTTAAAGGGAAATGCGGTTGGGACAACCAAAGCTTCAGAGTATTATGAGCGTTATTTCGATCTTGGTTGGGAAGCAATTGAAGATTCTCTCTATCGCTTATCCCTCGAATTCGATCTGGTAGTTTGCGAAGGGGCTGGCAGTCCTGCGGAGATTAATCTCAAACATCGCGATCTTACCAATATGCGCATAGCTAAATATTTAAATGCGCCCACAATTCTAGTAGTTGATATCGATCGCGGTGGGGCTTTCGCTCACGTAATTGGCACCTTAGAATTGCTAGAACCAGAAGAGCGATCTTTAATTAAAGGAATAGTAATTAACAAGTTTCGCGGACATATAGAATTATTAACCTCAGGTATTGAATGGTTAGAAAAGCGCACTGGCATTCCCGTCTTGGGAGTTATTCCCTGGACCAAACAACTTTTCCCTGCGGAAGATTCTCTGGATTTGCTCGATCGAAATTCTTATCAACCCAATCGAGACCTAAATATTGCTATTATTCGACTTCCCAGAATTGCCAACTTTACTGATTTCGACCCCTTAGAGGCAGAACCGACAATTTCTATCAAATATGTCAATATCAAAGAATCTCTAGGTCATCCAGACGCGGTCATCATTCCTGGTTCTAAAACTACTATTGCCGATCTATTGGCACTTAGAAAAAGCGGCATGGCAGAACAGATCAAAGAATATGCCGATGCTGGTGGTACTGTGTTGGGAATCTGTGGCGGTTTCCAAATGCTCGGTCAACGCATCGTCGATCCAGAAGGGTTTGAAGGGGAAAGCGGAGATTATCTGGGATTGAATCTTATACCTTTAACTACCGTTCTCGCGATGAATAAAATTGCTCGCCAACGTCAGGTAATTTCCAAGTTTCCTCAGGCAGGATTACCTATTGATGGCTATGAAATCCATCAGGGACGCTCTCGCTTAATTACTCCCAAAGGAAAAGAGACAGAGGGAGATTATTATCCTATCTTTGAAGACCCAGGCTTAGGAATAGTAGACCACACTCAATCAATTTGGGGTTGTTATCTTCATGGTTTGTTTGATAACGGTCCTTGGCGAAGAGCCTGGTTAAATCACTTGCGCAAACAAAGAGGAATGTCTTCCCTGCCTACTGGGGTTGCTAATTATCGAGAACAGAGAGAGTCCGTATTAAATGCTCTTGCCGATTTAGTGGAAAAAAATCTGAACTTAAAGCCAATTATTTCTAGTTCTTATTGAATGGGTTTAAATATATTTACAAACTTTAGAGGAGCTAATTCATTAGTCCTCGGTATCTCGGGTAAAATCGCTTAAGTACCGAGTCGATATTTACTGAATTCAATGGTTCTCAAAATAGTTGAAAATTTTGATGCTAGCTTTACTATCAATCCCGAAGCTCAAGCAACTTTGTTTAGCTTATTGACAAACGAAGCCTTTGTGCAACAGGTTAGCCAGCAACTGCAGGGAGCAAGGGTTGAATTTACCCAATTGCTTTTTCAACCCGTTCCCTATAGCCAAAATACACCTAAGGGAATGCCTAGAGAGTTTGAACTCTATCACGACTCCGATGATTATGCGATCGTCAACGTACCACCGAATTTTATGGTTAAAGCCAAAATTTTTAAACCCAGTCGCCTCTGTGCGATTTATCAAAAGGTTAATGTCAGTGAATAGTGACAGTTTTTACTTCCGACTTCTTGACTGATAACTGGTAACTGTTTTTGACTTCCCAGCCAGCGTGAAATGGATAAAAGTAGAGGGAACAAGAAAACCCTATGATGGCGATGAGGTCTATGGAGCAAGCGCATGGAGGATAAATATCTAACAATTGACCCTCAAAAATCCAGACTGCTGAAAAGACAGAAAGGTAAATGCGTCCATTGCGGACTCAGCTTTAAGATGAATGACCTAATTGAGAAACATCATATAGAGAATCGAGAAACACCATATAGAGATGAAGTCGGAAGGAGGCAGAAATGCTGACAAAAACGTTTTGTTAGTCCATTTACACTGCCATGACCAAATTCACGTCTCGAAAGGATGATGCCACAAGTAAAAGGTGGTAGTCATACACTGAGGAGCCGCATGATGCAAAAGTGTCACGTGCGGTTTTGAAGACCAGTGAGGGATGATAACATCCCCACTGAGTTTAATGTAGTCAGCGACAGGAAGGGTATCTATAAAAACTGGGGAATAGATTATTACTAGCAAGGTAACAACCTCCGTCGGGGAAGCTGCGACTACTGAGATTAGGAATATTAGTTTTAATGATGAAGAAGCGATCGCTTCTACTTTTTGATTAAACTATTATTGTGAAGTAATCGGACGTTTGCCATCTATTTCTAAAATATTACCTGCCTCCAAATTACTAGAATCTATGATAGGTTCGTCCTTTATATTTAAAGGAACTCTTACTTCTCGAGCGCTGTTTTCTGTTGAGGGGGTTTCAGATTTACAATTATCTTCATCGTTATTTTCCGTCGCCCGATTGCGTACTAAATAATCAGGACTTTCAGCGATCGGACGAATTCCATCCTCTTTAAAAGTATCTGCTACTTCTATGTCCCTACTTTCAATAGGGCGAGTTCCGTCCTCTTCAAAAGTTTTGTATTCTTGATGTTCGCTCATGTTAAATATTTAAAATGGCTTTTTAGCTTAACAGCAAATCTATCGCCTCGTGCTCAAAACCGAATCTAACTAAGGTTTAATATTTAAAGAGCGATCGATACATGAAGTTTGAGAGAGCGCGATCTCGCATTCGCGAGTGCTGCCGCACCCCGCGCAGCGGGTGAGAAGCGCACCTTGCGTACGCGGAACGCGTCGAAGAAAGCGCGAGGCACTGCGGGATCTCGACTTCCACGCATACCAATTACCTCCCAACAGAAACAATTACAGCTATCTCTCGAACGTTTCAAAGTAGCGTCGGTTACTCCCCCAACACCACCAGTACTACCGTTAGTTTCCTATCTCGAACAGGAAGCAGCAGTAGAGAAAGCCAAGGCTCAGCTCGCCTCCATCTCTTCAGAACTAGAATTCTCAAGAGTAAATAAACAATCAGCTTTCTCTCAACGAGTCAGAGAATCTGAAAATGAACTACCCGCGATAAATCGTGAGTTTCCGCCTTCATTGACCAATGCCTCCTATTACCGTCTTCTTAGCGAGGGACTTCTTCAGGCAACTAGGTGACTTCCTCCCGACGCTAACTGCAAGCAGTATAGCATGGGCTTCTCAACCTCACGATTGAGAGCTTCCTGCCCCGCGCCACTTATCTAGAACTCGTTGGTACAAACGCATGACTGCTCCCACCGTTGGTTCCCCGACAGCTCGACGCTCGACTCGAATGGTGCGGAACCAAGTTCCGCACCCGCTCGCTCGACTTGACAGGCAATTTCTTTCCCCGCTAGACCAGCGGTACTAAGTGTCGTCTTGATCTTATTCAATTACATTACGTTTCCCAGAGTTTGCACTGTTCACCTGGTTCCCCAGTACGTTCGTGTCAATCTGGTTGGGCGATTCCCAATCCTTGGATCAATTCAGGTACAAACCTTACGTCCAGTATCAATTATCACATGATTTTCATGGAAAGTAAAGAGCCGGTCGGCGATTCATCCGCAGCGCCAAACTACGTTATGGCGTGGGACTTCTCGCCGTTGAAGTTAAAATTGATGCTTTGCTTCGTTCTGGTAAGAGGCAAACTCATCACAGTCTGGCAATCGCTACAGAAGTTAGCGAACGCACTATTCGTAACGATCTAGCTTTTTTACGCGATCGCTTCTTAGCTCCTTTAGAGTATCAAAAGCAAAAAGGATGGCACTATACAGATCCAGACTGGCGATTACCTAGTATTTCTCTATCTCAAGGAGAATTATTTGCTCTAATTTTAGGGGCAAGAATGCTAGAAGCTTATGCTGGCAGTGCTTATGTCAACGAGTTACGCTCGGCGATCTCGCTTTTGAGCGAACGACTGCCTTCAGCTACTTGGGTAGATTTACAACAAATAGCTGATGAAAGGATTATTTTTCGCTCTGGTGCTGAAATTCTTAATCTTAATCCGCAAATTTGGGAACACTTAGTAAGTGCGACTCGTAAATCACAAAAGATTTTGAACGGAATCCTAATTTCGATGCCAAGAAGTATCTAGCAAACAGATTTCAATATGAGTCAGGCGAGACCTTCGGTAGTCGCTGTTGCGATCGCACTTTTGAAATTGAAATTTGGTTTGATGCTGTCACTGCCCCTTTTATTCGGGAACGCCGTTGGCACAAAACCCAAGAGTTAATCGAACATGATGACGGTTCATTGACGTTGAAGTTAAAAGTAAGCGGTTTGAATGATATTAAACGTTGGGTATTAGGTTATGGCAAAGGGGGGATCGTAAGAAAACCGCCTGAGTTGGTGGAGATGGTACGGGAAGAATTGGAGCAAAATATTGGATCGATCTAGTACGTCGAGAAGTTTTAATCGATCTTGATTTAGTCATTGGTATTAGAGCAGAAGATAGTTTGTGCGATCGCATCAAAAAAGGTTTAAACGGAGAACTTGACGAACCTCGCTATGGGTTCCCTTTTGCTGGCGACAATAATTTTTTGTTTGATGAAATCAAGGTAATTGATAAGCCAAAATTAGCAAGATGGTATTGTCCAATAGACAATAATAGCCCTCCCAGCAAGGATAAATGTCGTCTTACTACTTGGATCGATCGTGCAGATAATACCAAAACTAAAACTAAAATATTTGGCTTTGCGCCTACTAATTTTGTTTTAGAACCACCACAATCGGCTTGGATTGAATTACCACACTAAAATCCTTTACCTTTGATTGCCATAAGGCGTTGTTCACTCCCATTTTTCTAAGTGCAAAGTAACTAATTTAGCTTTGTATCCCTACTTTTGATACCATTAGGTGTTAATTTCTATTACTAATATCTCTATTCCTTCAGAAGAAATAGCTCGATTTTGTCAGCATTATTATATCCAAAAACTATCTTTTTTTGGTTCAGTTTTGCGTGATGATTTTTACCCTGAAAGTGATATTAATATTCTGGTTGAATTTGAGCCAAAACATATACCAGGCTTAATTCGTCTTTCAACAATGGAACAAGAGTTATCTAATATTTTTCAGGGTAAAGTAGATCTAAGAACACCTGAAGATTTAAGTCCTTATTTTCGTCAAGAAGTTCTCAATTCAGCGGTTGTTCAATATGTCAATACAAGACGATAAAAGATGAAATATTAGCATTTGCTTTAGTTAAATTAATAGAAATTGTTGGCGAAGCAGCATCTAGAGTAAGTAGAGAGTATCAAGTAAATCATCCGCAAATTCCTTGGTCAGCAATGATTGAGATGCGAAATCGACTAGTTCATGCCTAATTTAATATTAATTTGAGGATTCTTTGGCAAACAACTCAAGAAGATTTACCTTGTTTAATTCATGAATTAAACAAATTACCCGAAATTAAATTATGAGCGATACTTTATATATTGATTGTCCCTGTACTAGCTTTCCTCGCAGTTTTGCACGGGATTATAAGGAAACCTATCTTTATCCACCTCCTTCTACTATTTATGGCTTTCTACTCTCATTAGTTGGAGAAGAAGATTTGACGGCTCATTTAGGAGTTAAATTAGCGATGGGAATTATTGGAAATACACCGCCAATTTCCCGTATTGTTAGGAAGCAACGACACCATAAATTTAGTAAAACTCACATGGGGACTTATCCTCCCAGTCAGTTTTCTAAACCCAATTTTCAAGAACTTCTAACAGATTTAAAGGTAGTAGTAAAGCTTGATTCAAAAGAAGAAGCAGCAAGTATTAAGCTTGATGAACGAGTAGCGATCGCTTTATCTTCTCCAGAACAAATTACTCGCTTTGGTGGACTTAGTTTAGGGGAATCTTGGGCATTAATCAATGGCATCAGACCTTATCGAGAGGCTGATGGCAAAAAAATTAACTGGTTAGTCAAGGATTGTCGGGGATTAATTAGTTTACCAGTTTGGATTAATCGTCAAAATCAGCGAGGAACCTTTCAAAGATTTTCCTTTGGGGAATTTAATCTCGATTGTTGGATTCAAATCCAAGCTAGTTGAACCCGCTCGAATTTGATAAATGCAAGCATCTAGGGTTGTTGGCGTTAAAAAGATTGCCTAAAAGTTTGTATTCTTTATATAGTCAGCATCATAGCATCTTCAACTGTTTTGAAGATGCTTGTAAAATCCTGAAATACTTATGATACATAGGTTATGATTCGCACAAAATAGGTTTTATTTTTCTATTTTTCTTTCAGAGGCTATAAAATATTAAGGTGCTTGCACAATTGCTTCTGGGCAACTACGGGATAAGGCTTTTACAGCTTGCCGTGTTTTACCTCTGATAGCCGTAAGGCGTTGAGCACCTGTATTAATGTAGTCACTTCCCAAACCCCCTCTTCTCTGTTTTACCTCTGATAGCCGCAAGGCGTTGAGCAATTGATACGATATCAATAGTTATCGATCTAAAGTTATGGTTGCATCAACCAAGTATCTAACTCTGCAAGAATTCTTCGAGCTTCCCGAAAGCGATCGCCCTTATGAACTTATAAATGGTCAAGCTATTCCCAAAATGTCCCCTAAATTTTTTCACTCGCGATTGCAAAAGACTTTGTTGCTTTTACTAGATCGTTGGGCTAAAAATAGGGGTAGAGTCGAACCAGAGTGGGCAGTAGTTCTCAAGAGAAATGGAGTAGATTGGGTTCCCGTACCAGATCTAACTTATATTTCTTTTGAACGATTAAGTGTAGATTGGATGTTAGATGAAGCTTGTCCTGTTGAACCAGAATTAGCCATAGAAATTATTTCGCCAGGACAAAACTTTGGAGATTTAGCCGAAAAAGCAACTGATTATTTAAAAGCAGGAGTATCTAGAGTGTGGCTGATAGATACTCAAGCAAAAAGCATTACTATTTTTTATCCCAATACTTTACCTCAAACAATTAGAGGAACGACACCTATAGCTGATGACTTATTTCCTGAATTGGAACTAACTCCACAACAAATTTTCCAGCAAGCAGGTTTCGTTTAACTGTAAGGCGATCGAGATAAACTAATTTTTAGCAGCAAAAATAAATTTATTCATGAGTGATGTATCTTCTCTTGTCTCAGGAACTTTTATACTGGGTTCTTTATTTGGTTTAGGTATTAGCTGGCTACTTTCCGCCAAAAGCGATCGCTATGAAAAATTACTTAGAGAAACCAAGTATCTTGTTAATAGCAAAGATGGCATAGTAACTGTATCGGATTTGGTTTTCAATGCAGGAATACCTCCAGCCAAGTGTAAAAAATTTATCGAACGATTGGCAATTCAGCTTGATGCAGAAGTAGAACTAACGGAAACGGGAAAAATATTTTACAAGTTCCCAACTGCTAATAATTTGGACTACAAGCATTTAAAAGGAAATTAATCTATCCTCAACTATTTTTGCTCTTATATTCAGGGTGGAAGCATTTTTGCCACATTGATTAGTTACAGTAAAACTGAAAATTGAGATTTATCATCGTTAATTGCTAGTAAATCTAAACCGTTAAGATAACAGTTTAGTAATTCCAATGGTTGAGGAGGGAGATGAATTGGTTGGCTAAAGGAATAGAAGCAGCTTCCAAATGGCGATCGCTTGCTCGCCATTTTTATCCGAAATCTGCAATCAACAAATCCCTAAGAGACAATAAACAAAGTGTCTGTACTGGCTGGCACTTCAGCTAAATTTGGACGAAATAGATGCTAACAACACAAGTCAACCCCTATCTTGATGGCAATTTTGCACCAGTGCGTGAAGAAATCACCGCTGAGGCACTGCAAGTAATTGGTGAATTACCCCCAGATTTATCAGGGATGTTCGTGCGTAATGGTCCTAACCCCCAATGGTCACCTATCGGTCAGTATCATTGGTTTGATGGGGATGGAATGTTACACGGTGTCCGGATTCAAAATGGTCAAGCCAGTTATCGTAACCGCTATGTGCGTACGCGAGGATGGCAAATCGAACAGGTCGCAGGTAAGGCAATCTGGAGTGGTTTATTAGAACCCCCACAAATGGATAATCCTTATGGTCCTGGGAAAAATACTGCTAACACGGCTTTAATTTGGCACGCTGGACAAATGTTGGCACTGTGTGAAGGGGGTGCGCCTCACACCATCGATGTTCCTACTTTAGACACAATTGGCGAGTATACCTACAATGGTAAATTATTGTCTCCCTTTACCGCCCATCCCAAGGTAGATCCAGTAACGGGTGAAATGATGTTTTTTGGTTACTCTTTCGCGCCTCCGTACCTACAATATAGTATAGTTTCTCCTACCGGTGAACTATTGCGGACGGTACCCATCGATATACCAATGGCGGTGATGATGCATGATTTTGCCATCACCGAAAATTATACTATTTTTATGGATTTACCCCTGACTTTCAGCCAGCCAAGGATGCAACGGGGAGAACCGGGGTTAATGTTTGAAAGAAATAAACCCAGTCGCTTTGGTATTGTTCCCCGTCACGGTGACAACAGTAATATTCGTTGGTTTGAGAGTCCGGCTTGCTATGTCTTCCACACCCTCAATGCTTACGAAGTAGGAGACGAAGTAGTGCTGATAGCTTGTCGGATGAATTCTACTACCGTGTTAATGCCTGAAGATACAGTATCTAATCCCGAAGAAAATATCCCGAAACTGTATCGCTGGCGTTTTAACCTTAACACTGGAACTGTAAGGGAGGAAATGCTCGACGATATACCTTCGGAATTCCCCCGTGTGAACGAAAACTTTTTGGGACGACAAACCAGATACGGTTACGCTGGCAGAATGACACGGGGTTCTATGCCTTTATTTGATGGTGCGATCGAGTATGACTTGAATACTGGCAAGTCCCAAACCCATGAATTTGGACAAGGATGTTATGGTGGTGAAGCCGTGTTTGCACCACATCCCAGTGGGAAAGATGAGGATGACGGCTGGTTGATTATCTTTGTTCACAATAGTACGGAAGAAACCTCAGAACTGGTAGTAATTAATGCCCAAGATATCACATCTGAACCAGTAGCGCGGGTATTAATTCCCCAACGTGTACCCTACGGTTTCCATGGTGCTTGGATTTCCGAAGCACAGTTAAACGCTTCTCGTGGGAATTAAGGATTATCAGTAGGTGACTACTTTTTAGCTTCTTGCCAGAGTGCTTCTAATTTTTTAAAGTGTAATCAACAAGGGGGCGATTTACTATCGCCTCCATTTGGGTAACCTTGGAATTTTTTCTATAGCGGTAGTCAAAAAGATTAGGACATATTGAAAAGTCCAAATCATTGCAGTTTAAGAATCATACTTCTGTACGCGCTCCCGAAGGGTCCATAGCGACTACCGAAGGTCTTTCTGACTCGGTGACTCCTGACTCCTGCTGTAAATTCTACAAAAAATTCAACTATGAAACTGTTTGTTCCTGGTCGTCTTTGTCTGTTCGGCGAGCATAGCGATTGGGCGGGAGAATATCGCCGTCTCAATTCCAATTTAGAGAAAGGATATGCTTTAATCGTGGGAACCAATCAGGGTATTTATGCTGAGAGCGAGTCCCTTGGCGACGATCGCTTTGTTGTAGTTAGCGATTGTCGAAAGCTCAGTCTTCCCCTAAATCGAGAAGCTTTACGAGCAGAAGCCGAGCGAGGGGGCTTTTTTAGTTATGCAGCAGGAGTAGCTTATCAAATACTAACTCGTTATTCGGTCGGTGGCGTTGCTATTAATAATTATTTAACCGATTTACCAATTCAAAAAGGATTATCTTCTAGTGCAGCTATCTGCGTTCTGGTTGCTAGAGCTTTCAATCACCTTTACCAACTAAATCTTTCTCTACAGGAGGAGATGGAGTTAGCTTATTTAGGAGAGAGAACCACGCCGAGTCGTTGCGGACGGATGGATCAAGCTTGTGCTTACGGTAATCAACCGATTCTGATAGTTTTTGATGGCGATCGCCTAGAAATTACTCCTTTAACCGTTCCTAAAAACTTATTTTTGGTCATCGTCAATCTGGGTGCGACTAAAGATACGCGGTCGATCTTACAACAACTCAATCGATGTTATCCTTTTGCTACTGACGAAATACAACAACAAGTCCAAAAATATTTAGGCAAAATTAGCTCTCAAATAACTCAACAAGCAGTATCGGCTTTACAACAAGGAGATGCAGCCAAAATTGGTTTCTTGATGAAACGAGCACAAGCAGAATTCGACCGTTATTTAATTCCTGCCTGCCCCACTCAATTAACTGCTCCCGTGCTCCATCAACTCCTCAATCACAAACCGATTCAACCCTATATTTTGGGTGGTAAGGGAGTTGGTTCTCAGGGAGACGGTACAGCACAATTAATCGTTCAAGATGAAACAAATCAACAAAAAGTTATTAAAATCATCCAGAGAGATTTTCCTCAGATGCAGTGCTTTCAATTAACCATTGCCAAGACTAGCAGTTAAGGGTTTTTTCTATCGCAACCCTATTTCTCTTTTTTCTTTATCGAGAGTGCCAATATAAAAGCAGCAATTCCACCAATCAGCCCCAGAAATAGCCACAAGCCCAGACTGCGTCCCTTACGCCAAGCTATGACAGCAGCTATCCCACCGAGCAAACAGTGAAAGTTTAGTAACAGGTAGGGGGTTGGGTCAATCGGTAATGACATTAGTTTCGATCTAAAAGAGCGATCGCCTTGACTATTTTTATGTCTACATCAATCATAAGAGGCTAGTGAGTTTTTTTCCCCTTCGTATTTATTTTTATTCACCATTAATTCTAAAATCCCGTTATACCAACCTAATTAACTAGCCTTTGTTCGGGCAAAAAACCATACCTGGCATGGGATAACAACCACACTTTTGGATTTTTGTTTGACTTAATATTATAAGAATTGAAGTTAGAAATAATTCGCTAAACAAATTAATTAATCGATAGTTGTATTCAGCAAAGGAGGAAGTGTTATGGCAATTGTTCGTTACAATCCTTGGCAAGAAATGAAAGCTCTACAACGTCAACTAAACCGTCTGTTTGATGATGTTTTAATGCCCGATTCTTGGGGAGATTTTGGTAATTTATCTAAATTTCCTGCTGCCGAATTAACGGAAACTGAGGATGTTTTACATCTCAAACTAGAAGTTCCTGGCATGGAAGCCAAAGATTTAGACATTCAAGTAACTGTAGACCATGTTTCTATCAGTGGCGAACGTAAGTCTGAATCCAAGTCTGAAGAAAATGGTGTAACTCGTTCTGAATTTCGTTATGGCAAATTCTCTAGAGTAATCCCTTTACCTGCACGAATTCAAACTACCAACGTTACCGCCGAATACAAAGACGGTATCCTTAATCTAACCTTACCAAAAGCTGAAGAAGAAAAAAACAAAGTAGTGAAAGTAAATCTCGGCGAAGCTGAGGACGCGATTTCGTCGTCTCACGGCGAAATTAAAGACGTCCGTACTGCTTAAGTTTTCTAAGGATAAACGAATGTAGCCATTTCAATTAATAATCAAGCCCAGTTTGCTTGTATAGCAAGCTGGGTTTTTTGTGTTTTAAAAAACTCTGGAACACGCTTACACCTAGCTTCTAAGCATTATTGCCGATCTGGGCGGTAGAAGTTAATAACGGAACTAAAGGATATAGGAGTTTACTTCGGAAAATTAGCGATCGCAATAAATAGTAAGTTACATAATTTTTTTTCATTATCCACTATTTCGCAACAATTCTATTTATATTAATGCTAATCTATCTCATCTAATGTGGTAGAATTCCCCTAGCAAAATTCAGAGTAAAGGCAAAGGCAGCTCGTGCAGGGATTAGCTGCTCGCTGCAAAGTGCCCCGAAGCCCGAGCGTGATTTGTGCGAAGAGTAATAGTGAAAACATCATTGGTATTGAGTCCCCTGGGGCTTATAATTATCCTGCCTGCTATCTGGACACCATCAGTTCGGGCGGAACTAGGCAACTTGCAAGGATTAGGCTTTGGCTTGGGGTTGTTTTATGTGGGGGAAGGACAAGGAGATTTGGACAATACGTTTCAGTGGCCCTGCTACTTGCATACCGATGTAGCTCTCTACTACCAGAGAGACAACTTCCAGATTCCAGATTGAGGAAGATTTATGGGAGGTTTAAATTCATTAGTTAGGGAGCTTGGGAAAAGTTTGTTACACTTCCAACGACTATTCGGGACAATTAGAACTAACCAACAAAGGAGTCTTTCTCGTCGGGGATTCCTGCTAGGACTCTTGACCGGACTTCTCATCTCAGCTTGCCGCCGCCAGGTTGCCCAAGCGCCGACTTCCCAGTTGGTAGCAGGTGAATGTCGAGTCGTCCAACATGATTTTGGCGAAACCTTTGTTCCCATGAACCCACAGCGCCTGATTGCCACAGACGAAAATGCCTTGGAAGTTTCACTGGCACTTGGTATCAAACCGATAGCAGCAGGAGAGCCTAATCTAGTAAGCGGACGCGCGCGTCATCTGGCAGGGAAAACCGAGGGCATAGCATCTCTAGGAAAAGAGGAACAGTTGAATCTGGAGAAGATGGTACAGCTCAATCCAGATCTGATTCTGGGTTTCCCCATCTTCTCAGAAAACTATCAGGTCTTTTCGCAAATAGCTCCAACAATCTCCTTCGACTACACCCACACAGGCTGGAAAGACAAACTTCGGCGTGTGGGAGAACTTTTAGGTAAAACTCAACAAGCTGAACAATTACTCGCGCAGTATCAAGCCCGCATCGAGGAATTTCAACAAGCAATGGGCGAGCGACTCGAGCAGACAGAAGTTTCTGTGGTGCGCTTCTATGCAGGATTCAAAACCGCTGAATTTCGTACAAAATCCTCGTTTCCTGGCAGCATTTTAGAAGAGGTCGGGCTTCCCAGACCAGCGGCACAACGTCAGCCGGTTGGACCAGGAGAAACCTTCGTAATGGTTAGCCTGGAGCGTTTGGACCTGTTAGATGGAGATGCGATCTTTGCTGCCCTCGATCCGGGTGCGAAAGACTCCTTTAGAAGATTTCAGACTAGTCCGCTCTGGCAGAGCCTCAAGGCAGTCAAAAATGACCGAGTCTATGTTGTTGATTCGGGTTATTGGATCTTTGGCAATATTCTGGCTGCTAATGCTATCCTTGACGATCTCTTTAAATACCTTCTTCAAGAGGAGAATATTAATGACAGGACAGAGTCGCTTAACCGGACTTAATAGTTGATAGCTCATACAGTACTTGTTTAAGGAAAACATGGATTTCATCTCTTCAATCTCAACCCAGGAGAATACAGCGGTGTGCAGATAAAATTTGATTTCTTCTGCCAACCCACGCAGCACATCCGTGAAATCCTCGTTTGTACTCATCTTGAATTGCTGATGGCTTCAATCACAGACCCGTGCGATCGCAGCTAATTGGTTGCCCGTAGTTCAACACACCCTTTTTAAAAAAATTCTTAACAAAGCTGGAGTCAGCATAGAAAATTCTAGAAAAAAATTGCCGGGCGGGACCTTTTTCTTGAGGCTCCTTAAATCCCCTATACTGAGAGTTCTAAGTGTCGAAGTGCTAAAGAATTTGTAAAGATTAAAATAATTTGTCAATATTATCGGGGAACTCGTGTTCTCGGTACTGCTAATTTTAATCGCGTCGAGTACGTCGGGACTTGCCCGGGAACTGCCATTAAACCCCAAACGGTTAGTGCCCGCTTTGCCTCTAGCACGACCTCCCCTGCACCTGGTCGGCGCGTCAGAATCACCAACGTTACCGAGCAACTGGCAGTAGACCCCTTACCCTATACAGATCGGGAATACGAAGCCGGGCGATACTCAGAAAGTTTCAACCTCAAGCTCGACGATCGCCATCGTCTTCGGACATTTACGGTATTAGCAGGCGAAAATCAGTTGGAGTACGAAATTTACGAAAACGATGAAGTAATCGAATCCGGCAGCCTTACTGCCGAGGTGCGAGTTAATGACGCCGGTCTATTTCCTCGCGATCGCGTCTGTACTTACCGGTGGCCTCGACATCCGTATTACTCACTCAGGAGAAGTTTTTGGCATCCCAGATTCTTTCCCTGGGGTTACTACTACAGCAGAAGCTTCCCGCGATTGGTCTGTCGGTGCCCATAAACACGATTTCAGATCCCTATCAACAGTCTAGAAGCTTTATAGGAAACAGGGTTGCTTAATGCTGGTCAGGTTAAGGCACGGGGTGCCTCCTTGCTTTAAAAGACAGGACTTTCCCGCACCATGCTTGGTTAATTGTTGAGCTTCGAGATAGTAGAACTAATAGGGTGACTGCTGCTAGGAAAGCCCCAGCATTGACCTTAATGATTTCAGAAGTAGCGAGTGGATTGCGGGTAATGCCTTGGGTAATGGTGCCTGCGATCGCCAATCCTACACCGACCAGAAAGGCGATAAGAGTCCGCGGCAAGCGAAGGATGTTGATAACAAAGATATAGTCCGAGTTAGAGACTAAGTTCTAAACTTTATCGAGCGGTTCCTCACGACTGGTTCTCCCGATTAATTGATTCTTTTTTTTAGAGCAAAATTTACCCAAGCATATGTACTGTACGTCGATAAGGGTCGCAGCTCCTCCTAGATAAACATGCAGTATCCCAGGCGGACTTGATATCTTCTAAAAATCAAGACTATCGTAGATAAAGCAAAATTTCTAATCTTAATTTATTCAAATTGATATGGTTAATAGCGACAGTCCGATCAAAGATCCCTGGCAGATCCTAGAGGAATCGATTATTTATTATTACGATCGCCCGTTGGGGACGGTAGCTGCCTGCGATCCCAATACTGCTCCCTTAAACTACGATCAATGTTTTATCCGCGATTTTGTGCCGGCGGCTTTGGTTTTTTTAATCAAAGGCAAAACGGATATCGTTCGCTATTTTCTCGTTCATACTTTAAAGCTACAAATTAAAGAAAGACAACTCGATTTTTTAGAACCGGGACGGGGATTGATGCCTGCCAGTTTTAAGGTAATTCATGAAGAGCGAGAACAATATTTAAAAGCAGATTTTGGCGACCATGCTATTGGTAGAGTAACTCCCGTCGATTCCTGTCTGTGGTGGATGTTTCTTTTACGGGCATATGTTAAGGCTACGGAGGAGTATTCCTTAGCTCATACCCCTGAAATGCAGAAAGGAATTAGGCTCATCATGGAACTTTGTCTGTCGGCAAGATTTGATATGTATCCGACTTTGTTAGTTCCCGATGGTGCTTGTATGATTGACCGCCGCATGGGAATTAACGGACATCCTTTAGAAATTCAAGCTTTATTTTATAATGCCTTACGCTGCGCCCAAGAACTTCTTTTAGATAATCCAGAAAACGAGAAAATTAATCAAGCCCTTAATAATCGTTTAACTCCTTTAGGCGTTCATCTTCGCCATCACTACTGGCTCGATCTAGAAAGACTAAATATTATTTATCGTTATAAAGGCGAAGAATACGGAGAAAATGTTTTAAATCAGTTTAATATTTATTCTGATTCCATTCCTTATGCCGATCTCAGTGAATGGTTACCAGCAAATGGAGGATATTTAGTTGGCAATTTGGGTCCATCTCAGTTAGATTGTCGCTTTTTTTCTTTAGGCAATTTGGTAGCTATTTTATCTGCTTTGGTGACTCAAAAACAAGCAGAAGCGATTCTCAATACTATTGAAAAAAAATGGAACGATTTAATCGGTTTTATGCCGATGAAAATTTGTTTTCCTGCACTCAAAGACAGAGACTGGCAGCTTTTAACTGGATGCGACCCCAAAAATCGTCCTTGGTCTTATCATAATGGGGGCAATTGGCCGGTTTTACTGTGGCTGTTAGTGGCAGCTTCCTTGAAACATAATCGTCCCGAAATTGCTGAAAAAGCAATTGAAATTGCAGCACAACGCTTACCACAAGATGAATGGACTGAGTATTATGATGGCAAGAATGGTCGTTTAGTGGGGAAAGAAGCCAGAAAATATCAAACCTGGACTATTGCCGGATTTTTATTGGCAAGAGAATTGATGGACAATAGTCAATGTTTAAGCTGGATTAGCCACAATTGACGAAGTCTAAGCAGGCAAGGGACTGTGTCCAGTCGACCTGGAACAGCGGGGCGTCACTTGGCTGCCGTTCGACGGCAGCCAAGTGACGCCCCGTCAGTCACCAGTTTTTCTTTCACTGATAACTGGTGACTGTTGTAAGCCCCGTTCGTCTCACGACGGAGTACCTTGGACTGTAAAGCTTGGCGTGAGTTGTTCTATCAAGCAAAGGTTAGTTCGGTAGACTAGTATTTAATTTTCTTTTCCAATTTAGCAAATTAACGGAAATTTAGCTATTTTGGGGTTTTAACTCGGTTTTGTAAGCAGCAGCTAATGGTAACTGAATGATAAAAGTGCTCCCTTTGCCCAGCTCGCTTTGCACTGTTAAACTGCCCTGATGGGCACGAGCGATCGCCATAGCGATTGCCAATCCCAATCCCGAACCGCCAGATGTACGAGAGCGATCGCTTTCTACTCGATAGAAGCGATCGAAAATTCGTTTCTGTTCGGACGGTGCAATTCCGATGCCTGTATCCCGAATCCTAATTACGGCGTGGCGATCGCTTTGTTCTAAAATTACCGTCACTTTTCCATTAGCCGGAGTAGATTGGATAGCATTGACGATTAAATTAGAAACCAAGCGATAGAGTTGGTCTTCATTTCCTGCAACTTCTAATGGAGTCTTTGTTCGTATTTCAAGAGCGAGCATTAGTTTAGCAGCGATCGCCAAAGCTGCCAGTTCCTCTACTAAGTCACTAACCAAATCATTTAAGCAACAAAGCTGGTGGCGTAAAGGTGCCGGTTGCTTGTCCATGCGAGCTAGTAGTAGTAAATCAGCAACTAGTTGAGTCAGCCGTCGATGCTGACGTTCGATTGTTGTTAATACTTCCCGTGCTTCTTTATCTTCTATCTCAGGGAGCAATAAAGCCGATTCCACCGTTGCTAAGCTAGCAGCTAATGGCGTTCGCAACTCGTGGGCAGCATCCGCTGTAAACTGTTCTATCTGTTTGTAAGATTTGTAGATTGGCTGCATGGCTAGTCCGGCCAGCCACCAACTAGCACCACCAACCAAAATCATTGAGAGCGGCAATCCCGAGATTAGAGCATATTTGACTCTATTCAGATAATCCTCAAAGTCTTTGAGGCTGCGCCCTACTTGAAAGTAGCCCCAAGGTTTTTTGTCTTGAGTATGCAAGTCTAGAGAGATTTGATGATAAACATTGCCCTGGCGATCCGATAAAGTTTGCCAGCGTTCGTTGTCTAACGCTTCGGGCAATCCTTCTGGATAGGCACCTGCAATAGCAATTAAGCGTCCTGAAGTATCAAATAAACGGATGTAGTAATTATCTTGTTTAATCGCGCTGAGAACGTGGCGATCCCGCAAAGCGGGTGCTGCCGCACCGCGACTGTAAGGAGCGAACCTCTCGCGATCTGTTCCTTCTTTAACACAGTTAGTTCCAACAAGACAGAGATTGGGGAAAAGATCGTAAACAATTGGCTCTAAATTTCCGGGTTGCTTCAATTTCAGTTCCAGACTATCGTGCAGCGTCCCCGCTACAGACTCTAATTCGCGATCGAGGTTCATCCAATGGGCGTGGGCGATCGCTTCGTAAACACCAAATCCCAACAAACTTAAAATCACTCCCATGACTCCTGCATAAGAAAGAGCCAATGAAGCGCGAGTCTGATTAAAGAGCTTACTTCGACGCATTAATTTCTTGATTGAGACAATATCCTACGCCATGGATAGTTTCAATTAGGTTTTCACAGCCTATCGCTTCTAGTTTGCGCCGCAGTAGACGCACTTGCGCCGCTACCACATTACTGAAGGTGTCTGTACCCGTCTCCCAAAGTCGATTGCGAATTTGATCGCTGGTTACAATTTGATTCGGATGCGTCATAAAGTATTCTAATAGTTGAAACTCCTTTTTGGTTAGGGAAATTAGCTGTTTGTCGCCGTTGGGAGCGAGATAATAAACCGTTCGGGCTCCATAGTCGAGGATAAGATTATTTATTTGAAGCTGTGGAGGTTGAAGCTGGGGCGTTCTGCGCTGCAAAGCTCGTAACCGTGCCAATAATTCCATCATACCGAAAGGCTTGACTAAATAATCATCCGCTCCCGCATCTAGTCCCATCACCTTATCGTTCATACTGTCTCTGGCAGTTAAGATCAAGACTGGTAGTGGATTGTTTCTTTCACGCAATCTTTGCAACACTTCCATACCCGATAATCCCGGCACTAACCAATCGAAAATAGCCAGAGTGTATTGCGTCCAGTGGTTTTCTAGATAATCCCAAGCTTCGGTGCCATCAGTTACCCAGTCAACTACATACTTTTCTCGATCTAAAGTTCGCTTAATAGCAGCACCTAAATCTGGTTCGTCTTCTAGTAGTAGTACTCTCATGGAATTAACCCATCAACAGTTATTACTGAAGTTTAGATTACTACAAAATAAAAGTGGCAACATCGAGCGTGCCACTCTTCAAGAAAACAGATTAGTTTGAATTTACTCAAACCTTATTAGTAAGTCTGAATCCGTGCAGTTCCGAGCGGTATTTCTTGATTCATCCCGACTATTGTGCCATAGATTCGGTAATTCCAAATATTGTCAAGGCCCCTAGTTTTAACATTTTTGAGATTAATTGTTAGCATTTTTTGGTTCGATACGGGTTGAGAGAAAACTAGCGTAGCTTTTTCATCATTCATAGAAACTTCGGCATCAATATTTTGACCAGATCGATCTTTTACTTCAATTCCATCTCGGATGCTAATACCTTTTGGTATAGCAATTGAAAGTGATAAAAGACCCGATTTTGGTACTTTAATTTCAAAATGATGAACGGCATTTAGAGCACGAGCGGTATTAGGATGTGCTTCGCTGTGAATGATAACATAGGAAGGAAGATTACGAGAAATTTCACTTGCCCGAGCAACAGAAATTAAAGAGGCAACTGTCAAAGTAAATGCAGTAATAAAAATCAACTTGTTCATTTGATCTACTCTCAAAAAATCAACTAATATTTTGATCTTTATTAGCTTGACAGAACCAAATGAAATTATGATGAAATTCTAGTTTTTATAAATAGTTTTTAGCATTAAATTTTAAATTTTTATTGCAACAACAAATCCGACAGCAGTAGCATTAAAATGCTTCCCAAGTTTGTAAGTATCAGCTTGGAAAAAGTTATTATGAATAATAGTTGTTTCTCTATATTAATAATCTATTTTTAGCCACTAAGAAATAGATATAATTTGCTCTTTAATTTAAAAATTAGCTTGGCTAACTTAATCAATTCTATTGATTAAAAGAAAAACGACCATTTACCTTTTCTCCATTGATATCTGCAATCATTTTTACCTGATATTGACCCGCCGATTTTTCGGTAAGCAATGCAGTGTAGTGCTTGCCATCAGCATCATATTTAAAGTCTAGAGTTTCCTGCGTACCATCCGGTAACTGAATTTGAGCAGTTACTTCAGCATTAGGAACAGCTTCGTGTTCGTCACCTTTTTGTAAATAAAAATCTAAGTGAGTTTCATTCTCTTCTTGTAAAGGTACAAGCTCTAAGTGATAATTATCTGTTTCGACAACTTGACCGCCTTGTGAAGCTTCAGAATGCTCCGATTTTGTCTCTATTGCTGTTGTTGCTGAAAGAGAATCAGTAGAACTACTAGTTGGATTGCTGGCTTGGTTATTGTTACTACAAGCACCTAAAAAAATCAATCCAAGACTGCTTAGAAGAATTAAGGCTAATTTTAGCGATCGCATATTTATCACTTATTTATTCAAAATGTTCAGATTTTCCAGCTACTGTCTTTTCAATGTCACCTCCAAAGACGAAATTTATCTTACAAAACAGTTATCAGTTATCAATTTTTCTCTTAACTGTTCACTGATAAATGATAAATCTGGCATTGCTGTAACTGCCATTAGTCCCCAAACCCAACCAAAACGAACTTTAGTAGCACGACGTATATTAAATTTTGCTTTGACCAACAAGCGATGAAACTCGGCTTGGGTGTAACATTGTTGATAGGCGGGGTCGAAAATTTTTAAGAAAAAATCGTAAATTCGACAAAATAAATAATCCTTGCACCAATCGAGAATAATTACTTGACCTTCCGGTTTAAGAACGCGCTTCATCTCTTGTAGAACAGCATCGGGGTCTTCAAAATAGTGAAACGCATTGGCAGATACGATCGCATCAAAACTATTGTTGGCAAATGGCAGCGCGGAAGCACTAGCAACGTAAAAAGAAACATTGGGATAGCTTTGAAATTTTTCTCTAGCGATCGCCAACATGTTTTCTGATATGTCTACCCCAACAATTTGTTGCGTCGGATGTTCGTTTAGTAACAAGCGATCAAACTCGCCCGTACCGCAAGCAATATCCAGTACCGTAGCCGTAGAGGGAATTTCTGCCCAGTTTTTTAAAAAAGACAGCGTATCTGTAATATATGCCCTCCAGCGTTGGTCGTATATTTCTGCCATTCGGTCATATTGTTCGCGCACTTTTGTTTCAGTCATTTCGGAACTTATTTACTCAATGCGAATAATGTTTTGAATCCCCAGCCAGTTATGTCTTCGAATCCCCCAAGATAAACCAACCAGCAGGATCGGAAAAACAAGTAGCAAAAGAAGGCTCAAGAACTTGTTAACCATTAAAGTTGACCCTAAATAAGTGAGCAAAAAAGTAGAAGGAATCATTCCTAATAAGGTTGCACTAGCATAAGCAGGAAAAGAAAGTCCTGCAATTCCCGCAGCGTAACTAATTAGATCGAAAGGCAAAATGGGTAATAAACGGGTCAGGAAAATAAACCAAGTTAAATATATTTCTCCGTGTTGTTTTGTGAAGTAAATATTTTTTCCCGTTAGAGATTGAATTGCCGCTCGCCCCAAGGTACGTCCAATATAATAAGCGATCGCACTGCCCAAAAAACCGCCAATAACGCTATACACTCCCGCTAAGAGTGAACCCCAAATCGTGCCAGCTACAACCGCTATCGGCGCGCCAGGAACGGGACTGATAACGACGGACAAAGCTAGCATGCCAATGTAAGCGACTGGTGCTAAAACTCCCAAACGTTTAATCGTTTGTAGCAGTCTCTTTGGAGCGAACCAAGTCAAATCGGGATGAATCGACAACCAGACACAAATCAGCAAACAGAGCAATAAAATGATTAAAGCAACAGCATTAGGATAATTCCAAAACGCCCGCAGATTGTTTAATCGGATGCGTCTTTTCACAAGCATTAGCTCAACTTCTGCCAGGTTTTTCCACCATCTTGAGATTGAAAGACTGAATTATTTTCATTGACTGCGTATAGGTTCTGGGAATTGCTGGGAGAAATTGCTAATTTAACCACTACTCCTTCAGTTTCAGTCAAGAGTTTTTCCCACGTCTTGCCACCATCATTGCTGCGATAGATACCAGGTGCTGATTGGAGAAAATGATAGCCATACATGACAGTGCTGTTTCCCCGTTTAAGCAAAGTCAGTGCGATAACAGGCGCATTTTGAGTATTAGGGATTAACTTCCATTCATCGCCACTATTAGTACTTTCGTAGATCCCAGAGCGAGTAGTAGCAAACACATGAGCGGGATTATTAGGATCGACAGCTAAGTCGAAAGGAGCATCACCTAACCCTACCATACGGGGCTTAGTCCAAGTTTTGCCACCATCTTGAGAAAAATGCAATCCCTGCGCTCCAGAAGCGGGAAAACCATAGAAGATATTGGGGTTGTTAGGAGCGATCGCCAAAGCATGAAAATCTACTCCTGGTAAAGATATTTGTTTCCAATCTTCTCCCTGATTCTCACTAACCTGAAATCCTAAGTTACCGCCTGTATGCGGGTGTCCACTGGCATAAAAACGATTGCTATTAGTTGGATCTGCGGTAAAGCCCATATAATCGGCTCTTTGTTTGCCCATCCAGAACCACTCTCCTGTTTCCGAGCGTTGTAGCAAACCATTGTGACTGGCAACGTAGATAATATTAGGATTATCTGGATTTATTGCTAATCCGTGAACGTGATTGTTTGCTCGCCAATTAGCTGCTGGAGAAAGAGATACATTGACAGCTTTTTGTTGAGGCTTTGGTTGAGGAGTAGATGTACTGGTTGGCAGATTACTGGTAGGCTGTTGGCTAGAACGTCCAAGAAACAATCCCAAACCTCCGCCGAGAAATAGGGAAATGGCAATAGGGATGGCGCAGCAAGCTATCATAGCTAGCCCCATCCATTTCATCCCGTAGTCTTTTGATTCTGGTTGACTCATATAATTTACCTTTGTTAATTAAAAAAATATAGTTATGAATAATATTTTGAGCTTAGTTCACTTCTTCAATCACAATGCATTGACTCTTTTTGTATGGATTTGACTGTAGTTAGTGTCATGGAGATTTAGAATTGTTTGCTGCTAACCCAAGTCTAAAGTCTATAGTTAGCCGTAGAGTCAAGGATTTTATCGCAAATTTAATTAGCGATCGCCTTTTCAACTCATTTGTAACTGGAAAGAAATCGAAACATTACGCTTTTGAATACTAAGCCTCCCTGTTATCCCCAAATCCTCATGGTCGAGAATGTGACAGTAAGCGATCTCAATTTCACATATGAAAATGAAATCGGGATGAAATTTAGCTGCTGAAAAAGACTTTTGATACGAGTCGATATGATAGATCGAGGAAGCTATCTTTATAATGGACTTTAGCAAAGAGGATTAGCCTTACCATTGGCTTGGCTAAGTTGAGAAATTCGGGATGAGGGGAAACTAATAATGACCAGTCCCCTATTATTGACAAAATTAGAAATTCCGTCGATTCGTTCGCCCTTAGTAAAGCGCGATCGCCTGATAGAGCAGTTGAATAGAGGTAGATACGGCAAATTACTTCTAATTTCGGCGACTGCTGGCTTTGGCAAGACCACTTTGTTAAGCGAGTGGGTCCAGAGAACCAAAATTCCCGTAAGTTGGCTATCACTCGACGAAAGGGATAACGACCCTACCCGTTTCTGGACTTACGTTGTGGCTGCCCTACAACAAACCCACCATCATATCGGAGAAGCGACACTAGCTATGCTTTATTCGACCGAGGCAATTGGGTTCGAGTCGTTCCTCATTCCGCTCATTAATGAGATTGCCAATCTTCAGGAAGATATTATCTTGGTGCTAGACGATTATCACCTTATAATAGATCGTCTCATTCATGACGCACTGACCTTTTTATTAGAACATCTGCCATCCCAACTTCACTTAGCGATCGCAACTCGCGTCGATCCCCCTTTACCATTAGCTCGACTGCGGGCAAGCAATCAGTTGACGGAATTGAAAGCAGCAGATTTACGCTTTACGGTTGCTGAGGCGACTGCGTTTTTTAACCAGGCGATCGAGCTACCACTATCCGAAAAGCAAGTGGAAGCTATTCAAGCACGAACAGAGGGATGGATTGCGGGCTTGCAGTTGGCAGCCAATGCCATGCGAGATGTAGAAGATGTGGCGACATTCGTTGAATCGCTGAAAGGAAGTCAGCGTTATATCCTAGATTACTTGGTTGAAGAGGTATTCAATCGCCAGTCCAACTCTCTCCAGTTGTTTCTACTGCGGACTTCCATCCTAGAGCGAATGTGCGGTACACTCTGCGAAGCGGTCGTGGGAGAAGATATTTCAGTTGATGGAATCGATATTTTAGAACAACTCGAACGTCGTAACCTGTTTGTAGTACCTCTCGATCGCGATCGTCAATGGTATCGCTATCACCATCTGTTTCGAGATTTGCTCCAGGAGCGTCTCAATCGAACCGAGCCAGAGAGAGTGGCAGAATATCATTATCGCGCCGCTCAGTGGTACGAGCAGCAGAACTTGGTAGCAGAAGCCATACACCATACGATTGCAGCAAAAGAATTTCATCGGGCAGCCGATCTAATTGAGCGAGAAGCGGCACAAACCACCACCAATCTAAAGTTTGAAGCAGCTCGTCTGCTGGCATGGCTTGAAGCATTGCCTCGCGAATTGGTGTGGACTCGTCCGTGGTTATTGCTTTCCTATGGGTGGGCACTTTATTTGTTAGGTCAATTTGCAGCCGCATCAGTTGCCATGGAAAACCTCGAACGACTGCTGAAACAGCAAAAGGAGGATACACGGGCGACAAATGCCACAATGCTTTGGGGATTCATTAAGGCTTTTAAAGGAGTGCAGGCACGAGCGCAGGGAGCGGTATCTAAATCCGTCGTTCTCATGGAACAAGCTTTACAACTGTTACCCCAAGACAATTCTTGGCAGAGAGCAACGATCTTGCTGAATTTGGGCGTTACCTACTTCGTTAGCGACAATTTTGAACGAGCCGAACGATTACTCCCTGAAGTCACTCAGATCGGTCAGTGTAGCGGCATAGCCGATCCAGCCATTGCCGGATTGTATTTGCAGGGGCAGTTCCAGGCATTGCGCGGTCGCCTGGACAAAGCGATCGCCTTCTGCCAACAAGGAATTGATATAGCAAGAGAACGGGGTTGGCTAGCAACTTATGCAGGAGTTTTAGTGCAGGTAGCGATGGGCGAGTTCCTGCGCGAGGGAAACCAACTAGAGGCGGCCGCCCAACACCTCAGCGAAAGCATCGATCGCGGTATCCAAGCCAGGCAGCCGGGCGTGATGATGGGCTACATTACGTTAGCACGAGTTCGTCAGGCGCAAGGAGACCTTGACGGAGCTTGGGAAGCAATTCGGACAGCCGAGATGTTTCCGATTTGGCTGTGGCCCACCATTCTCTCCGTTCCCGCTTGCAAAGCGAGATTGCATTTGATTGAAGGAAATTTGGCAGATGTGATCGCCTGGGTAGAAGAGAGCGAACTGAAGATAGAGGGCGAACTCAGATACAGTTTTACAGACGAGCATCCCTGTGGCTCCGAGCTAGATTATCTCACGTTTGCTAGAGTGCTAATTGCTCGTGGCAGCTCGGAAAATCCATCCGAGCCGCACCTCAACGATGCCATGCGTTTGCTCGACCGACTCTACGAGTTTGCCAAAGCAGGTCGGCGGAATGCGCGAGTCATGGAGGTTTTGATGCTACAAGCCTTGGTGTGGTTCTGGCGCGGCGAGCGATCGCGAGCGATAAGCGTGCTGGAGGAGGCACTTAATATTCCCCATCGAGGAGATTATATCCGTCTGTTTGTGGATGAAGGCGAGCCAATGATGAAGTTACTGCGCCATGCTGCCTCTGGCGGAATTCATCCCAACTATGTGAGTCGTTTATTAGCCGCTTTTAGTTGGATGGAAGGGGAAACAGTCGCGACAAGACAGCCACTCATCGAACCCTTAAGCGATCGCGAACTTGAGGTTCTACATTATCTGGCAATGGGTCTTTCCAATCAAGCGATCGCCGAGCAACTCTTCGTCAGTCTTCCTACTGTTAAATGGCATGCCCGCAATATCTACGGCAAGCTAAACGTAAGTAATCGAACACAAGCAGTAGCAAGAGCGAGAGAGTTAAAAATTTTGACTTAAATTGCTCTGCACAAATGGGCGCGATCGCTGGGAATATGGACATGCAATTCATGCCGCTTTATTCATTTTTGGATTTTAGATTCCACCGATGGCAATATTAGAAAGGTACAGAAGTTAAGCCTCATGCTAATATCAACACCCTGATGACCTATGACGACAATCGAACCAACTATCAAGAGGAAATGAGCCAGTTGTTAGATGATTTGGTTTAAGATGTGTCCAGGACTGTCCTGGATAGAAGGAGCGATCTCTTATCCCCTCGAAATCTAATTAGTATATTCCTATGGCATAACTCATATTTTAACTTTTAATGTCGGCGATTTTAAACGCTATTAAGCCGAAGGAATAGAAGCAGTTAGTCCTCAAGATTTAGCCAATAATAATTAATAAATATTAGTTGAGCGAGACAAGCCAGTAGCTCGTCTCGTCCCACCATCGACTAAGGAGGAAGTGCTAGCCAAGATGAAGCAATTCCGCAATTGTCTGTCTATCAAAGGTGAGCCTTTAAGTCAAACAGTAATTAAGGCACGTCAAGAGGAGCGGTGTTGATTTATCTAGACACCAGCATCATCGCTCCTTTTTACTGAGCAGAGGCTCTCAGCGATCCAGTTGAAGAGTTACTGAGGACGGAAACCGAGCTAGGGTTGAGTCGGTTGGTTGAAGTAGAACTATTTTCGGCATTGTCTCGAAGGGTGAGAATGAGAGAAATCTCTCAGGAGGATGCAAAAGAAATAACTATCCGATTTCAAACTCATTTGGACAACGATTTTTACATTCGTATTCCTTTAGAAACTGCTCACTATCAGCTAGCCCGGGAGTTGATTGGTCGTTTTGATACACCCTTGCGTACTTTAGATGCTCTCCACCTAGCCTGTACTAGCTCGAAGAACATACGTTTGGTGACTGCTGATGATGCTTTGGCTAGAAGTGCTGAAGTCTTGGGTGTCAGAGTTCAGTTGTTAAGAGCGAGGGTTGAAGATTAAATATATGACAATCGCTCTTGGCTCCTTAATGGGCAAAAAGTGGCGGGAGCATCGGGTGATATTTTGATTTGGCAAGAAGTTTTATCTCGATCTGGCTTCATGCTTTAACGGCAGCGATCGCCCTCATCTCCTAATTGGATTTTGTTGATTTGTTAAAGGAGTTGAGATTTATTCCAAGGTTTTTACAACTTATAAAATTAACCTACACTTACTTTAACGGATAGGCGATCGCCTCGGTTACGAGATAGGACTTTGTTAAGTCCCGCTTAAAAACTACCCTTCCAACTATCCTTTTGGCTAGTGTCGGATTGCACTCTCAAGGTAACACTAGAATAAGAGGGTCAGTTATGATGCGGCAAATAGACCCCAAGTTCGCTACAGAAGGACGGTTATGATGCTAAAAATTGTTCGATTTCTTAGCCTCCTCTTTACCTCGCTAATCGCTGGCGTTGGATTTTGCCACGTGCTGGAACTTCCTAATAAAATGACACTGCCTGCCACCACATGGCTCAACGTACAGCAGTCATTGTATCGAGGGTTTGCGATTAAGGCAGGGTCAATCGAAATAGGTGCTATAGTCTCGACCTTAGCCCTGCTGTTTTTACTCCGCAAGCAGCGAATGTCTTTTGTCTGGACTCTCATTGCTTCAGTTTGCCTTGTAGCGGGGTTTGTCGTCTTTTTCTCAATGGTCTATCCGGTTAATCTTTTGGTAGAAAACTGGACGGCAACATCATTGCCTACCAATTGGACAAATGCGCGCGATCGCTGGGAATATGGACATGCAATTCATGCCGCTTTCTTCATCTTTGGATTGGTTGCCTTAATCCTCGCCGTACTAGCCGATACCACCACCGATCGCGTTCAACACCGAACATAAGTAACTCGTATCTCAACAGGAGGAACCTATGAAAGCAATCGTTCGTGAATCTTTTAAAACCGAATTACACAAGGCACAAATTGCGATAAAAGCTGGCGATTTTGAAACTGCATGGACGGCATTACAACGAGCGCATATTCTCGGTCAAACTTATCCTTTAGCTCATGCGATCGCTCATTGGGAAATGCTGAAATTAGGATGGAGACAACGCGATCTTAAAGAGATGGCTGGACAGTTTATCCAAACAGTCTTGGCTATTCCTTTGACCCTTTTATTTGGACGAAAGCGATCGCTCAGAGGTGGTAGAATAAATAGCTCAGAGCAAATGTCCATTCCAGACGATCTCCTTAGGATACTCGATTTTTGAAAACTATCCTTTAACCTATCCCTTCAACTATCCCTTTGAATAGTGGCTTATTACTCCTTCAGCGCGACATTAAAACTACAACAGTAGTTCAGTGCAGATTTTGCAAGGAGATAAGTCAATGGAATGGACAATTGGATGGTGGCAAATCTCAATTCAACGAGTTTGGCCAACAAAAGAGCGATTGACCCAAATCTACGATCGGGCTGCCCCGCGCTGGCACCGTCATCTTCATCTTTTTGGATACGATCGCGCCTACACAAAACTATTCCAATCTCTCCAACAATCTGGCGTGCTAGCTTATCTAAAAGATGACTCAACCGTATGCGATTGCGGGATTGGTACGGCTGGCTTCAGTCTGGCTTTAGCTAAAACCGTAACTCCAAAATTAAATATAATCGGGGTAGACATTTCTCCAGAAATGCTGGGAAAAGCAAGCCGGATCCTCTCTGTGGCAGGTGTAAAGCATCAAGTCTGCCAGGGTGACGCGATCGCTTTACCATTTGAGGACAATACCTTCGATTTGGTTATGAGTGCCCATATGCTAGAACATTTGCCCAATCCTAACGCAGGACTGAGCGAGATGGTCAGGGTATTGCGATCGGGCACACCGTTGCTTTTGGCAGTAACTCGTCCGGGATTAGTTGGTTCTTTAATTCAGTTTTATTGGGGGAATGGTTGCCTTAAACCAGAATCTCTAACACAGATGATGGCTGATGCGGGGTTAACCAATATTTGCATTTATCCTTTCACTCATGGCTTCAGCCGTTGGACGAGTATTGCTTGTCTGGGATTCAAAAAGTAACTCGCCACTAGCAATTCACAATTTAGAAAAATTAGATTTACGCAGCAGGTTCAATCTCAACAATTCCCATCATCCCCAAATCCTCATGGTCGAGAATATGACAGTGATAGACCGTTTTTCCGGCAAAATCCCGAAAAGGAATGCGAATGCGAACCGTTTCGCCGCCACGCACCAACACTGTATCTTTCCAAGCACGATATGGTTCTGACTGCCCGTCGCGCGATACTACCTGAAAGCGATTGAGATGAAGATGTATGGGATGATCCATGAGGTCTGGATCGACATTAATTAATTCCCAATCTTCAACAGTATTGAGCTTAACCTCTGTATCGACTCGTTCCGGGTCAAAAGTTTGCCCATTAAAGGTGAAGACCATTCCCATTCTAGGAGCCATTGCCATTGATAATTCAAAACGCCTTACGGTTTTTGGTTCCGGTAGCGTTTCCACAGGAAGTAGTTGTTGAGGTAAAGGCAAAGTAGCAACAGAATCTTGATAGCTTAGGGTTGCCAATACTTGAGGATTTGTCTGAAAACTACGCCCCATCCTATGACCTCTACCTCTCATCATATGACCACCTCTACCCATCATACCCATACCGCCCCGGTCGTATGGCAGAGTTAACAATTGGTATTGACCGGGTTCTCTATCTCCGCGCACCAATACCTCTGCTCGTTCGCCAGGTGCTAGCAGCAATTCTTGCAATTCTATAGGTGCATCTATAGCTCCTCCATCTGTAGCAATTAAGTAAAGAGGATGATTTTCGAGAGAGACTCGATAGAAGCGAGAAGGAGAAGCATTGAGAATTCTCAGTCGCAGCAAGCCGCCTTTAGGAATAGTAAAATTGGGGTTTACTTGACCGTTGACCGTCAGTAGTTGTCCTTCGCGTCCCATCATTATTTCCATGTGGTTTGGAGACTGAATACGTCCACTGGCATCGAGAGCGAAATCTTTTAAAACTATAAATTCCTCTTTGGCAGCTTTAATTTCAGGAATCTCGTCCAACTCTCCCCGAACGATAAATAAACCTGCCAATCCTCCAAATAGCTGTTCTGCGACATAGCCGTGAGGGTGGGGATGATACCAGAAGGTGCCGGAAAGATGATTTTTGGGGATGGTAAATTCATAGGTCAGACTTTCTCCTGGAGGAATGCTCAAAAACGCATTATCTGCATTACCAGTGGGGGGAATATGCAGTCCGTGGTAGTGCAGATTAGTCGGTTGGGAAAGATTATTAGTAAAGTTGATGCGGACGGTATCGCCTGCTTTAGCTTCTAGGCGGGGAGCGGGAACTTGTCCGTTATAAGTTAAAAGGTAGGCTGATTGGCTTCCCAAGTTGACGCGGTTCAAATTGGCTTCGAGGTCAAGCTCTAGCAAACCGTCAGAACTTTGGTGGAGTTTAGAGAGTAAGATTTTAGTTTGACGAGGTGTTTTGTTATCTTTGACAATTGCCCAGCTAGCCATTGATGCAGTAACTGCACTAGCAGCACTGAGGATAAAAAACTGTCTGCGGTTAATTTTTGACATGATCGAGTCTTTTAAAAACTACAGCCTGACAGGACTGAGTTAATATCTATATCTAACTTTCAGCCTGCCAAAGAAAAATGAAATCAGGATGAAATCTTGCTGCCTCAAAATGTCTGCTTCAAGGAAGCATTATCTTCGCAAGCATCAAGAGTCAATCTCTGCCGGCAAGGATCGATTTTCTAGACAAAAATCTTTTAAGTGAGCGTCCAACGAACTAGGTATTCGTTAAGTCTAAAAGAAACAGAAAATATCAGTTAAGTAGAGAAAGCTACGCCTAAAATCAAAAATGTTCTAGCAGTCAAGACCGACCGAACAATGGTGTGAAT
>JADEWQ010000180.1 GCA_015207585.1 Pleurocapsales cyanobacterium LEGE 06147
ATGATGTCAAATATAAAGTTGCTAATATTCTTAACTCCTTATCAGAGGATGTTATTCATTCTTTGACGGGTTGGCAATATATTTTAGATGCTTTATCTCTCTAGCTACTTTTGAGAATTGGTATAAGAAAACTATTGCAATTATTTATGGGTTACACAAATAGAAACAATCGGCGACCCTTTGAAGGGGCAAGCAAAGCTTCACATCATCATATTATTAACGATCCTGAAGTTCAAGCTGTCATAGAGCGTATTTATAAGCCTCCTCAGAATAACAAGTTATTTTTAACTGAGTTAATAGAAGATTTTGAGCCTCCTAAAAACAATCCAGTAGAGGCAATTATCGCTATTGATGGTGGTTATACAGAAGTTACTTTGGATCAAGGATTTCCTTCTCGTACCATGCACTTTTTACAGTTTGGAGCTTTATTATTTAAGTCAGAAGATTTAGCTGAAGTTAATGCAGCTGCTCATATTAATCCAGAAGATATGGCTCGGCTCAAAAATATTCACAGGCTGAAACTTGCTTTACCTACTAAAAATGTTCGTTTTCAAGATGAAACTACTTTACAAGGAACTATTCTTAAATCTATCTTCGAGTTTTTCAGTAACAATAATTTAGAAGAAAAACATAGTTTAATTAATACACTTGCTTGGTTTATATTTCGTCACTATAAACAAGGAAATAGAAGTGAAAAAGATAAGCTTTGGAATTTAGCTACAAATCCTTTAACTATTGAAGGCAAGCAAGTTACTTTGTTTGAACAACAAATGAGCAAAGATTATACTTTTACTTGTTCTGAAACTGGTGGAAAAATATATTTAACTGATATTTTTCGTTTTCAAGAGATTATTGATGAAGAAACAGGAGCAGCAGGAATACTAGGCTATTTGGTAAATACTATTGAACACATTATTATTATTCATCTTATTCGTCAACTTCTTCGTATTCAACCAGAAATGCTTAAAAAAGTTCTTTTTATCAAAGACGGCTCGACTGGTTTCTTTGGGCAAACAGCACCGCTTCACGATCCGATGAATGACTTAATTAATTGGTTGTTAGACAAGCATAATATTTTGTTAGTTGGCTTAGAAAAAAGTGGAGCTTTTGTAGATCATGCTCAAGAAATTCAGAACAAACTAAAACCAGGACAGGCACTTATATTAACAGATGATTATATTTATCGTTACATTCTACCTGGAGGTGGAGATCCTATTCGACCATACGCTTCTACAAGTAACTATGGACACAAAGTAATTTTCAAAACTAGAAAGGAGCAAATGCACGTTGTTTCCGTACCTGTACGAGAGCTTAAAAAATTCCCTACTGTTATTGATCTACCTAATTTACAGGTATTGTTGGATAATGTAGAAGATTTACATTGCGATATGTATGATTCGGCTCTCTTTCCTGTAGCTCTTGTCAACAAATTAGTTAGTCTTTCTGCTCATCCTAGTCAAAGAATACTTCAGAAGTTTGCTAATCAGAATTTGGCTTAGTAAATTTGACTAGCAAACGGCATTAGTGATTAATGTGCCGTTCAAACTCCAATCGTAGTCTAGATAACTAATGGGAATAGAAGCATCGATTTGAACGGGAAAGGAAAGATAAGTACCAATATACTCTGGAATAGAATTGGCAGTTTGCAGAAAATCCTGTTTATACCACTTAAAAATTTGGCTGCAATAAAGAATTTCAGATTCACTATCGTAGCGAACTTTGGCAGGATTATTAATAAAACGTCGCGCATCTTCATCCAATTGAGTTGATATGCGTTCAGGCAAGTAAGCTTCTTGACGCAATAAAGGACAGCCAACAGAAGCACAAACTAAGGCAAAATGAATGCGAGGTTCTTTAAAGTGCGATCGCAAAATGCCATGTTCGATGTGATTAAGACTATAGGCTCGTTTATTTAACGAATAAACCGGACGGGAAAAAAACCACCAAAAAGCCAGCCAGTTAGGTATGCCCCAAAATTTAGGCAAAATCGAGTCAATGGGATAATGCTTCAGCACTTGAGCGATGGTTATGGCATTATAAAGATTAATCCATAAAGCTAACTGCTGGTTAGGGTCAGGATAATGCTCGGGGTTGATTTGAGACAATTGTTCGAGCCAACAGGTTAATTTTCCCATTGATTCTGCTTTCCAGGCTTGATAGTTAACTCGTCCGAAAGAGTCAATGTATTGGTGGAGTAATTCATCCCACGGTTGAAAGTTAAACACGAGCGTTAATGCTAAACAGTATAGGACTTACGCATAGCCACCAGGAAATCAATTTCCTTACCTTGTACGCCCCGTCCGTCTTAGGAGGGGCTGTCTCTTGAATTCAGTTCAAGAGTGCGGAATGCACCGGGCAGCGGACAGCCGGAACTCGGTTCCGGCTTCCGCCCGGTCTATAAGCCCAGTGGTGGAGTACCTTGGACTCGAAATATTAATTAAGCTAACCCATTAAAATGGGTTTGAGCTTTGAGCCGGAACTTTAGTTCCCGGCAAACTACATAAGTCCTACAGTATTTATTTTAAATTCTGGCTTCTTTTTAGCAGGAGGTTGAATGCTTATTTTAAGAATACTAGGTTGGGCGATCGCTAAATTTATTATTAGGTTGCGATTTCCAGAAGTACAGCACCTTTCCACTCAAGATTTAGCAGCATGGTTACAACAAGATGATATCCGGCAACCTTTATTATTGGATGTCAGGAGTGAAGAAGAATATGCAGTCAGTCATCTTCCCAATGCTATGTTGACTCCCAATAATCTTGAGCATTTAGTCGCTCGCCATGACTTTGCTACCCCAATTGTCACCTATTGTTCTATCGGGTATCGTTCGGCAGCGATCGCTCGTCGTCTAAAAACTATGGGATATAAAAATGTTTTTAATCTAAGCGGCTCCATTTTTGAGTGGTTCAATGAAGGTCGTCCCGTTTATCAAGGAAAACAAGAAGTCAAGACAGTTCATCCTTACAATCGGTTTTGGCAATTTTTACTCCATCCACTGAGTAGGGACGTTCCAGGGAACGTCCCTACAAGATAAAAACTATCCATTCACGACTACGCCACCATTAGGATGTAAAATTTGACCGCTCATATAGGAAGAATCATCTGAAGCTAAGAATACGTAACTGGGAGCAACTTCTTCTGGTTGTCCTGCTCGTTGCATGGGAACTTGTGCGCCAAAGCTAGCAACATCATCCTCTGGGAAAGTCGCGGGAATTAAGGGTGTCCAAATTGGACCCGGTGCGACACCATTAACTCGGATTCCTTTCTCCACTAAAGATTGAGATAACGCTCGCGTAAAGGCAACAATTGCTCCTTTAGTAGCAGAATAATCCAACAGCATTGGATTGCCCTTATAAGCAGTCACGGAAGTAGTATTAATAATGGCACTACCTTCGTGAAGATGAGGGAGAGCCGCCTTAGTTAGGTAGAACATAGAAAAAATATTGGTACGGAATGTCTTCTCCAATTGCTCTGCACTAATTTTTTCAATGCTTTCTTGAGGATGTTGTTCTGCTGCATTGTTGACCAGAATATCTAGCTTGCCAAAGCCGTTAACAGTTTGTTGCACTGCTTGCTGACAAAATTCTTCATCGCCAATATCGCCAGAAATAGTCAAACAACGCCGTCCTTCTTGTTCAACCATTTCCTTCGTTTTTTTAGCATCTTCATGCTCGTTCAAGTAAACGATCGCTACATCGGCTCCTTCTTTAGCAAAAACGATCGCTACGGCACGTCCGATTCCACTATCACCCCCAGTAATTAGCGCGACTTTATCCTTAAGCTTGTCGCTTCCTTTATAATGAGAGTCTTTTGCTTTGGGACGAGGAGTCATTTCATGCTCTTTGCCCGGTTGTTGCTCCTGATGCTGAGGCGGTTGCAGGTTTTGAGTTTGGTTGCTAGACATCTGTTTCGATCTCCTTGCTAAATGAGATACAAAATTAATCTTGGAAAATCTTTTGGTTATAATTGGGTAATTTATAGGGGCGTAAAAATTCGCCCCTATATCTAATTCAAAATCTGGTCTGCTTCTTGGCTAATTAAAAAGTCTAGGAAGCAGCCATTTCTTTTTGTAAGCGGTCTTTAGCAGCTTTAAAGTCGGTAGCCATTTTTTCACTTTGCTCGCTAGAGCAGTTATTGCGGATGGCAGCGAACATCGTATTTTCTTCCTGACGAACGTGATCGAGCACGATGTCTTTCAATTGTTGAACTGTATCTTTAAACTGGCTAGAAGAAGGATCGCTCGACTTAATTTGCTCCAGCAGAGTCTTCATCTGAGCTTGCTCGTCGTATAACTCTTGAGTATCTTCCTCGCCATAGAAGGGACGAACTGCTGGATAGACGACTTGCTCTTCAGCTTCAGCGTGGACACTCAGATCTTTATATAGCTGACCGAAGTACTCTTGAATCTTTTGAGGATCGTTGGATTGTTCGATCTGCATAAACAGGGTTCTGACTTTTTGGTGATCCATTCGGATAATATCCTGGATGTTCATGTCAGACTTGTCCGATGACTGAGTAAGTACGCTACCCGCTACACCTGACATAGCAGCAACAGCATCTTGAACTCGTGCCCACAGTCCTTGATCTGCCTCTTGCCCTGTCAATTCGCGCACGCCTAAAGATTCTAAAACGCCCTTGAGTTGTTCTTGGTGTGCTCGGTTTTCAAAATTGACAGTATTCAAAGGACCAATAGCCGCTTCCACATCTGCTCCTACTTGCTGAGCAGCTTTGTGAATCAGCAATCCGGTCATTACTTGTTGATGCTTGAGCAACTCATGTTGAAAAACTTTTTCGTACATAGATAGCTCGGAACCAGACATCATCTCTTCGATTTTGTCGAGCATTCGAGATACTATATCTGAAGGTTCCGATTGAACTCCATATTGTACGATCGCCGTTTCCAAAATACCTAAATTCTTTTGGTCATCATTAAGCATTTCTTGCAAGCGTCCGGAAATCTCGCTGTCATCGCAAGCAGAAATAAGCCTTTGCTCGTTAGAAATTATTAGATTTTGAATAGCTTTCATATCTGCTAATTTTGTTGCGATCGCAGTCCGCTTCGCATCGTCAAGAGTAGTAACCATATTTAGTGTTCTCCTCGATTTATAACTAATTAATTCAACTACTTATAAACCTTGCCATGGGAACGTTAAACCTTCATCTTACTCTCGACGGATCTATTACTATTATTTAGCTAAAAGCCATTAGCTTTTTTCTACCTTCAGCCATAATTTTTTTGCTTTTAGTAAAAACAACTAATTTTATCTATAATATCTCCAATTAGAGGGATGAAAATTAGCTTAAATTGTGGTAATCAACTGATTAATTTAATTAATTTGCTCGACTGTTCGATCGAGTGAAGAAGAAAAAAGGCTGTTCGAGCAATACATTCAGTTAATTAGACGTTTTGATTAAAATTTAGTTTCTCAATAACCTGGGTTAATAATATTTCTTTTTAGAAAGCTCTTTTTTCCGATTATGTTTTCTAGATTACTATTAGTTAAACTAATAGCCAACTATTCAAGAAGTCAGAAGTCGTAAGTGGCAATAAGTGGGAGATTGTAACTCACCACTAATTGAAGTCCAAAAATAAATTGAAAAGTAGCTTTAATTGTGATAAAAGCTGGAGTTACTTTAATTGATAATTTATAGTTCCATTAATGCTTTAAATTTGAGAGAATTGTCTTTGGGCTTCATAAAGAATTAGAGCAGCCGCGATCGCTACATTGAGAGACTCTACCCCTCCACTCAACGGAATTTTAACTTGTCGATCGGCAATAGCTATTAATTCTTCAGACAATCCAGAACCTTCATTGCCCAATAAAATTAATGTGGGACGCTGAAAATCTATTTCCCAATAGGTTTGTTTGGCTTGGGCTAAAGTTGCGATTACTTGTATTCCTTGCTGTTGACACTCTTTGACCAGCGCGGATAAATCTTGACTCACTGCCATTGGCAGGCGAAACCACTCTCCCGCAGAAGCGCGTAAAACTTTTGGATGATCGAGATCGACACTATCACGACTTAACCATAAACCATCTACACCAACTGCTACTGCAGAACGGATTATCGTTCCCAAATTACCGGGGTCCTGTAATCTTTCTAGTGTCAATCCTAATTTAATTTTCCTAATGTCTGGGGTTTTGGCTGTTGGTCGCGGTGCCGTTGCTACTACCCCGTCAGGGTTAACTGTAGTAGCGATCGCCGCTAACACTTCGGGACTAACTAACACCAATTGCCCTGCTTGAAGAGTTAGCTTCTGCCACAATTGCTGATGACGTTCTTGCCATTGCCGCGTATAACAGATAGTAGTAAGCTTGTAGTTGGCTTCACAAGCTGCCGCTAACAAATTAGTCCCTTCCAACAGCAAGAGGTTTTGCCCGTGTCTTTCTTTACTCCGATGCAACTTACGTATTTGCTTGATTAGAGGATTGTTGACACTGGTTAGTATTCTAGTAGTCACTAGCTATTGACGAAAGAGAAAAAAAAAGCTATGACATATTTGCTGAATGCGGAACCCGGGACTTGAACCCGGAAGTCCTAAACAGACACTAGAATCTGAATCTAGCGCGTCTACCAATTCCGCCAGTTCCGCCTTATTTTCTAAACACAAACTCCTATTATGATATATTGAACAAATTTTGTCAACCAATAGCCAAATATCAATTCAAGTAATTATCTTTTTTTGTTAAAAGAAAGCAGCACGGGCAATTTTGCCTGCTCAATAGTAATTTATTTCGTTAAATTAGTTTGGAGGACAGAACCATTAGTCCATCTCTTAACCTAACACAAACTCCAGCGATGTCGGCGGAAGGGCAACCTATACTTGAAATTTGGGGTCGTGCATCTTTGCGCGGAGAAGTACAAATTAGTGGAGCCAAGAACTCTGCTCTAGTTTTAATGGCAGGGGCATTGCTTTGTCCGGGAGATTGTCGTTTGCGTAACGTTCCTTCGTTAGTCGACATCACCCGCATGAGCCAGATCCTAACGGCATTAGGGGTAAAGTTAAATCAAAATAATGATGTCTTAGAAATTGATGCGCGACAGATCAATCCCACCAAAGCCCCTTATGATGTAGTATCCCAGTTAAGAGCTAGTTTTTTTGTCATTGGACCTCTCTTGACTAGATTGGGTATGGCTCGCGTTCCTCTTCCAGGAGGTTGTGCGATCGGTGCCAGACCCGTGGACTTACACGTTCGCGGCTTGCAGGCAATGGGAGCCAATGTGCGCATCGAGTCGGGGATGGTTCATGCTAACGTTACAGGCAAAAATGGCAAATTAAAGGGAGCAAAAATTTATCTGGACTATCCCAGCGTTGGTGCTACCGAGACGCTTATTATGGCAGCAACCCTGGCAGAAGGAGAAACAAAAATCGAGAATGCAGCCCAAGAACCGGAAGTAGTCGATCTAGCTAATTTCTGCTGTCAAATGGGGGCGAGAATTAGTGGGGCGGGAACCAATACAATCGTAATTACTGGTGTCGAACAATTACATTCGGTTAACTACGCTGTTATTCCCGATCGCATTGAAGCAGGAACATTCCTAGTTGCAGGAGCAATTACTCACTCCGAAATTTCTCTGGCACCAGTCATTCCCCAACATCTAGCTCCTGTTATAGCCAAATTGCATGAGATGGGCTGTCGGGTAGTTACTCAAGAGCGCGATCGCTTGCAAATTATTCCTGGAGAATTACGAGCAACAGATATCGAAACTCTTCCCTATCCAGGATTTCCCACGGATATGCAAGCTCAGTTTATGGCTTTACTAAGCCTGAGTGAAGGGGATAGTGCCATCAGCGAAACGGTGTTTGAAAACCGCTTTCGTCATGCGGCTGAGTTAAATCGCATGGGAGCAGATATTCGCCTCAAAGGCAATCATGCTTTGATCCGTGGCGTACCTTTTCTCTCTGGCGCACCAGTCATGGCAACAGATTTACGTGCCTCGGCTGCTTTAGTACTAGCAGGTTTAGCGGCAGAAGGCAAAACTATAGTCCAAGGATTGCATCATCTCGACAGAGGCTACGATAATCTGGAAGGTAAGCTACAGCAGCTAGGCGCTAAACTGCAGCGCATTAACCCCCAGTCCCGAGCGGAGGATTTTAGACGCTCGTAGAGACGTAGCATGCTACATCCGTACAAAGCACGCACTGAGCGACAGCAAATGGGTTCAAAAAATTGACAGGAGTCAGAGTAGAGACGCGAGGGGGCGGTGACAGCTCCTCAAATTTCGCCTCTGTACAAAAATCAGATTGAAAACTCTTAGCCGTTAGTTATTAGCTAGATTCTTGAGCTAATAGCCAATAATTATTAGTGACAAGTTAAGCGTGAAAGCTAGTTGTCAAGAGGGAAAAGGAGATAAATCGAGAGGTAGTTTGGCTCGTTTCGGGCGAGGGGATTTAACTATCCCCAAATCGCGATTTTCAGGTACAGTC